>CANEZP010000009.1 GCA_947444305.1 Pseudobdellovibrionaceae bacterium
CAAGGAACCGGCGCCGCGCCCGCGACGATCACCATCAGCAACGGTGCGACTTTCAATTTCGGCACGGTCGCTAACGGTTCATCGCAAGATCAATCTTTTACGCTGACGAACGACGGGGGCGTGCCCGCTTCGAGCATGACCGGTACCGGGCTTAGTGCACCGTTCTCGTTTAAGGGTGGATCGTATCCGGGCACCGGCGGAACATGCGGCGCGGTCTTGAACGCGGCCGGCACGTGTACCGTCGTGGTGAACTACAATCCTTCGACGATCAACACCCACAGCGGGCAGTTCGACATCAATTACAACAACGGTTTGATCGCGCAGACTTCATCACGCGCCGTTCAGGGGACCGCGGTTGCTCCGGCCTCGTTATCATTTAGCGACGGACCGACTTACGATTACGGAATTCTCGCCACGGGCGGCTCGGCCGACAAGATCTTTACCGTCACTAACGGCGGGGCCTTCGCCGCTTCATCGATGAACGGCGCCGGTTTAGTCGCTCCGTTCTCGTACAAGGGCGGATCCTATCCCGGTACCGGCGGAAATTGTGGAACGACCTTAAACGCCGCCGCGACTTGCACGGTTGTCGTGACTTACGCTCCTTCATCGACAGGTGTGCAAAGCGGCACGATGACCCTGGCGTACTACGACGGCGCGAACAATCAATCGGCGACCCGCGCGGTTCAAGGAACGGGCGCGAATCCCGCGACGTTAACGATCAGCGACGGCGCGACTTATAACTTCGGAACGGTCGCGAGCGGTTCGAGCAGCGACAAATCGTTCATCGTCACGAACACCGGCGGCGTGCCGGCGACGGGCGTTAGCGGTGGCGGTTTAAGCGCTCCGTATTCTTTCAAAGGCGGAACCTTCCCCGGTACGGGCGGAACGTGTACTTCGACGGCGACCGCCGGCGCGACCTGTTCGATCGTCGTTACGTTTAATCCGACCACGATCGCCACGCATAGCTCACAAATCGATATCGCTTACACGAACGGCGTTAGCGCGCAGAGTGTTTCGCGTCCCGTAACCGGTACCGCCGTCGCTCCGGCCACGATCACGATTAGTGACGGTACGACGTACAACTTCGGAACACGCGCGAACGGCTCATTGACCGACAAAACTTTTACGCTCACGAATACGGGTTCGTTCGCGGCGAGTACGGTCGGCGGTAACGGCTTGACCGCACCATATTCTTTCAAAGGCGGAGCGTACCCGGGCACCGGCGGAAATTGTGCTTCGACCATGGCGCCTTCCGCCACTTGCACGATTGTCGTAAGCTTCGCGCCGACATCGACGGGCACGCACAACGGACAAATCGACATCAATTACAACAACGGCGTCACCGGGCAAACCAGCTCACGCGGCGTGACCGGCGTCGGCGCGCCTCCGGCCACTTTAGCGATCAGCGACGGAACGACTTTCAACTTCGGTACGAAAGCCACCGGTTCATCGACCGACAAAAGTTTCACCGTCACGAACACCGGTGGCATCGACGCGACGTCGATCACGACCGGCGGCTTGAGCGCACCTTTAACTTTCAAAGGCGGAACTTATCCCGGCTTAGGCGGAACCTGTTCGACGACGATCGCGGCTTCGGCGGCGTGTACGGTCGTCGTCACTTACGCACCGGTCGGCACGGGCGCGCATAGCGCTTCGATCGACTTCACTTACAACGACGGCGTGACCGCGACGCAAACTTCTTCGCGACCGTTAAGCGGTACGGGCGCGGCCCCCGCGACGATTACGATCAGCGACGGTACGACCTATAACTTCGGTTCGATCGCCAACGGCGGTATGGCCGACAAAACTTTCACTCTGACCAACACGGGCGGCGTCAACTCTACCGCGATGGGCGGCTCGGGCCTAGCGGCACCGTTTACGTTCAAAGGCGGATCGTATCCCGGTACCGGCGGAAGTTGCACCGGCGTCTTGAACGCCGCGGCGACGTGTACGGTTGTCGTGAATTTCGCGCCGACTTCGGCGGGCTTGCAAAGCGATACGATGAACATCACGTACAACAACGGCGTGAGCGGTCAAACATCCTCGCGTGATCTCGACGGAACGGGCGTTGCGCCGGCCTTGCTGACGATCAGCGACGGCCCGACTTACGATTACGGTGCGGTCGTTGCGACGGCGAGCAAAGACAAAACGTTTACGGTTACGAACAGCGGCAGCCTCGCGGCGCTCACAATTGTGGGCACCGGCATCACAGCTCCTTACACCTTCAAAGGTGGCAGCTATCCCGGTACCGGCGGAACTTGCGGCGGTACGCTGAACGCATCGATCTCATGTACCATCGTCGTAACGTTTACGCCCTCGGTGACCGGTTCATTCAACGCGACCGTCGCTCTTAATTACAACGACGGCGCGCAAAATCAGTCGGCGACCCGCGATTTGCAAGGTGCGGGCGCAACGCCGGCGAGCATTACGATCAGCGGCGGCCCAACGTACAGTTTCGGCTCGGTCGCGAACGGTTCCTCGAACGACGCGACTTTGACTTTAACGAATGGCGGCGGTGTACCGGCGACCGCGATGGCGGGCACCGGTCTTTCGGCTCCGTACACGTTCAAAGCCGGTTCTTATCCCGGCACGGGCGGAACATGTTTAACCACGTTGAATGCCGGCGCGACGTGCACGATCGTGGTGAACTACAATCCTTCGACGATCGCGACTCATCCCGCGACGGTTTCGATCGGGTACCAAGACGGATTAAATACGCAGTCGGCAACGCGTAACTTGACCGGTACCGCGGTCGCGCCCGCATCGCTCACCTTGAGCGACGGTCCCACTTACGATTTCGGAACGCTGGCGACCGGCGCGGTCCTCGACAAAACTTTTACCGTCACCAATGCCGGCAGCTTCGCGGCTTCGGGTATCGGCGGCAACGGGCTAACCGCTCCGTTCACTTTTAAAGGCGGCGGCTTCCCGGGTACGGGCGGTTCGTGTACGGGAACATTGAACGCGGGCGCATCGTGTACCCTCGTAGTTCGCTGGGCGCCGGTTGCGACCGGCGTGCAAAGCGGTACGTTTAACGTGACCTATTTCAACGGCGCTTCAAACCAAACTTCTTCGGGCAACGTCACCGGTACCGGCGCCGCGCCAGCAACGCTGACGATCAGCGACGGAGCGACTTACAATTACGGAAGTTTCGCGACGGGCACGAACAACGATAAATCGTTTACCGTAACGAACTCGGGTGGTGTTACCGCCTTGAGCATCAGCGGTGGTGGCTTAAGCGCGCCGTACACTTTCAAAGGTGGAACTTTCCCCGGTACGGGCGGAAACTGTACCGCGACACTTTCCGCTTCGGCCGCGTGTACCATCGTCGTCACTTACTCACCGACGGTCGCCGGTACGCAAAGCAGCCAAATTGACGTGACCTACAACGACGGCGTGGCTTCGCAAACGACCAGCCGCCCCGTGACGGGAACGGCGCTCGCTCCGGCCAACATCACGATCAGCGACGGCACGACATACAACTTCGGCACGCGCGCCAATACGTCGTCGACGGATAAGACATTCACGCTAACGAACGCCGGAAGCTTCCCCGCAACGACGATGACCGGCAACGGTTTGTCGGCGCCGTATAGTTTCAAAGGCGGATCGTATCCCGGCACGGGCGGAAATTGTTCGACGACGCTCGCGGCCTCCGCCGTTTGTACGGTCGTCGTTACCTTCAGCCCGACGGCGAGCGGAACCTACAACGGTCAATTCGACATCGGTTACAACAACGGCGTGACCGCGCAAACTTCATCGCGCCAAGTGACCGGCGTCGGCGCGCCCGCCGCGACGTTCTCGATCAGCGACGGAGCGACCTACACTTACGGCACACGCGCCACCGGCTCATCGACCGACAAGACCTTCACCGTTACGAATTCGGGCGGCATCGATGCGACTTCGGTGTCGGTCGCGGCGCTTTCGGCACCGTTCGCTTTCAAAGGCGGACCGTACCCAGGCACCGGCGGAACATGCACATCGACGCTGACGGCTTCGAACACTTGTACGATCGTAGTGACTTACGCACCGACCGGCACGGGTACGCAATCGGATACGATCAGCGTCACTTTCAACGACGGCGTTACCGCTTCGCAAACCAGCACGCGCGCCTTAACGGGTACGGGCGCCGCGCCCGCGGCGATTACGATCAGCGACGGCGCGACATATAACTTCGGTACGGTCGCGAACGGCGGATCGAGCGATAAATCATTTACGGTCAACAACACCGGCGGCGTTACCGCGACTTCGGTCGGCGGCGGCGGGCTCGCGGCTCCGTTTAATTTCAAAGGTGGATCGTTCCCCGGTACCGGCGGAAACTGCACGACGTCGCTAAACGCGGGTGCCGCATGTACGGTCGTCGTCACTTTCGCACCGACGGTTTCGGGCGTGCAAAACGATGCAATCGACATCACTTTCAACAACGGCGTCGTCGGCGGCCAAACTTCGTCGCGCGCGGTCACCGGAACGGGCGTCGCGCCCGCGGTTCTCGATATCAGCGATTCACCCGGTTACGATTTCGGCGCGGTCGTTGCGACGGGCAGCGCGGATAAAACTTTGACCATCACGAACAGCGGTCAACTCGTGGCTTCGAGCATCGCCGGCACCGGTTTTAGCGCACCGTTCTCTTTCAAAGGCGGAACGTATCCCGGTTCGGGCGGAACTTGCGGTGGAACTTTGAACGGCGGTCTGTCGTGTACGGTCGTCGTCACTTTTAATCCGTCGGTCACCGGGTCATACTCGGGCTCGATGAACATCGCCTACTTCGACGGCGCTTCGAACCAAAATTCGACCCGCAGTGTACAAGGTGTCGGCGCTACGGCGGCTTCGATTACGATCAGCGACGGCGCGACATATAACTTCGGAACGGTCGCGAACGGTTCCTCACAAAATAAAACGTTCACGTTAACGAACGGCGGGGGCGTGATGGCCACGGCGATGAGCGGGAACGCTTTGACCGCGCCGTATTCATTCGTCGGCGGAACTTACCCCGGCACGGGCGGAACTTGTTTAACCACGCTGAACGCGGCGGCAACTTGTACGGTCGTCGTGAATTACAATCCTTCGACGATCGCGACCCACAACGCAACATTGAGCATCGCTTATACCGACGGTCTCACCGGTCAGAACGCCACCCGCGCCGTAACCGGAACGGCCGTCGCGCCCGCATTGCTCACGATAAGCGACGGCACGACTTATGATTTCGGTACGCTCGCTACGGGCGCGACCGCCGACAAAACATTCACGATCACGAACACGGGCACGTTCACCGCCAGTGGCATGAACGGCTCGAACTTGAACGCACCTTTCACGTTCAAAGGCGGATCTTACCCAGGTCTCGGCGGTTCATGTACGGCCACGCTTAACGGAGGCAGCTCGACTTGTACGGTCGTCGTCACTTACGCGCCGACCAGCACCGGCACGCAGTCGGGCACGATGCAGATTTCGTACAGCAACGGCGCGAGCGGCCAAGTCTCTTCACGCGGCGTAACCGGAACGGGCGCGGCGCCCGCACTTCTTAATATCAGCGACGCGGGCTTCACCTACGGAACGGTTGCGAACGGTTCGAGCAACGACAAATCATTTACCGTCACCAACGCCGGTGGCGTGACCGCGACCGCGATGACCGGCGGCGGCCTGGCCGTACCGTTCAGCTTTAAAGGTGGATCGTACCCGGGCACGGGCGGTAACTGCACGACGACGCTCGCGGCTTCGACGACTTGTACGATGGTCGTTACCTTCAACTCAAGCTCGACCGGTACCTACAACGACACGATCGAATTGGATTACTTCAACGGCGCGAGCTCACAACAATCGCTGCGCGCGATTAACGGTATCTCGCAAGCACCGGCTTCGCTCACGATCAGCGACGCGGTCACTTACAATTTCGGTAACGTCGCTAACGGCGGCACGGCCGAAAAAACTTTTACGGTCACCAACGGCGGTGGTTTCGCGGCGCTGAGCATGACCGGTTCGGGTCTCGCGGCTCCGTTCACGTTCAAAGGTGGACCGTATCCCGGTTCAGGCGGAACTTGCGGCGGATCTTTAACCGGCGGCCAAACGTGTACCGTCGTTGTGAGTTATTCGCCGACCTCAATCGGTTCGCATTCGAGCACGCTGACCGTTCCGTACAACGACGGCTCAAGCGCGCAAAGTGCCTCACGCCCGGTTCAGGGTGTAGGCGCGGCGCCGGCCTCGCTCACGATTTCGGACGGCGCGACGTTTAACTTCGGAACGGTTGCGAGCGGTTCGACCAACGACAAAACTTTCACGCTGACCAACAACGGTGGCGCGATGGCCTCGACGGTTTCGGGCACCGGCTTGTCGGCTCCGTACTCTTTCAAAGGCGGATCGTTCCCGGGCACCGGCGGCACGTGTACGACTACGCTCAATCCTTCAACGAGCTGTACGTTTGTCGTTAATTACGCGCCTGGAAGTGTCGCGACTTCGAACGGTACGATCACGGTTAGCTACAACGACGGCGTGAATCCGCAATCCTCCACGCGCGCGATCACGGGTACGTCGGTGTCGGCGGCGGTCATCACGATCTCGAACGGGCCGACTTACGATTTCGGTACGATCGCGAATGGCGCAACGGCCGAGATGACTTTCACGGTCACCAATACCGGAACGTTCACTGCAAGTTCACTCGGCGGCGCCGGCTTGATTGCACCGTTCACATTTAAGGGCGGAACTTATCCCGGTACGGGCGGAACTTGTAATACGTCATTGAGCGGAAGCAACGCCACTTGTACCGTGATCGTAGTGTTCGCGCCCGGCACCACCGGCTCAAGTTCATCACCGCTGCAAATCGGCTACAACAACGGCGCGAGTGTGCAGCAATCGTCAATCACGGTTTCCGGCACGAGCGCCGGCCCGGCGGTGTTGACGGTGAGCGACGGCCCCGGCAATTACTCGTTCGGTACGGTCGCAACGACGACGACTAAAGACAAAGTATTTACGATCAACAATTCCGGCGGCGTAACCGCGACCGCGCTTTCGGGCGGCGGTCTTTCGCTCCCGTTCCGTTTCAAAGGCGGAACATTCCCGGGTACGGGCGGATCATGTTTGACGACCCTCGGCGCCGGCTTAAATTGTACGGTCGTCGTGAATTACGCTCCGACCGCGAACGTGACTTCGACGCAAACGATGAGCATCGGTTACACCGACGGCGTCACCACGCAGAGCGCGACCCGCGGCGTGACCGGTACGGGCGCTGCGCCCGCATCGCTAACCAGCAATCCGACGAGCTACAGCTTCGGCAGCCAGCCCGTCGGCGCGGTTGCGGAAACGACCTTCTCGATCACCAACGGTGCGGCGACGATTTCCGCCACTTCGGTCGTGATGAACGGCTTGAACAACGGCTTCGCGTTCAAAGGCGGATCATTCCCCGGTACGGGCGGAAACTGCGGGACGACGATCACGGCCGGCTTGTCGTGTAACGTCGTCCTCACTTACACGCCGAGTGGTTCGGGTACGCAAAGTAGCGCGCTCAACATTTCATATAACGACGGCGCCGCGACCCAGAGCTTCTCGGTCAGCGTGGACGGGGTTGCGACTTCGGCCGCGTTGCTGACGATCTCTGACGGCACGACGTTCTCCTACGGAACGGTTGCGCAAGGTTCGACGAACGACAAAACGTTTACGATCACCAACTCGGGCGGGGTTCCCGCAACGACGCTCGCACCCGCCTCGTTTAGCGCACCGTATTCATTCAAAGGCGGATCGTATCCCGGTACGGGCGGAACGTGTACGACGGTTCTCGGCGCGAGTCCCTCGAACGTTTGTACGGTCGTCGTCACTTACGCACCCACCACGATCGCGACGCACAACGCGACTTTGACGTTGAATTACAACGACGGTCTCGCCGCGGCTTCGGCCACGCGCGCGATCACGGGTACGGGCGCGGCGCCGGCTTTGCTCACGATCAGCGACGGCCCGACTTACGATTTCGGTTCGGGTAACTATACGAACATCGTTTATACGAAAATGTTTACGGTCACGGCGAGTGGTTCGTTCACCGCGACCAGCATGGCCGGCGGCAGCACATTGACCACGCCGTTCGCATTCAAAGCCGGTTCGTATCCCGGCACGGGCGGAAACTGTACGACTTCGTTAGCCACAGGCGGAACTTGCACGATCGCGGTCACTTACTCGCCGACTTCGGCCGGTACGGATTCTTCGACCGTAACGTTGAACTACAACAACGCCGCGATGAGCACGACCACGACCCGCGCGGTCGTCGGCTCGGCGCTTCTGTCGATCGCACCGGCCCCGCCCGCGGCGCCGACTCTTTCGATCACCGCGTTCTCTTCCGTCAACGTAGCGTTCACCGTTCCCGCGAGCGGCACGCAGCCGATGTCTTATAAGATTTTGAAATCGACGACGACCGGTACGGGTTTCACGCAGGTCGGTGTTGATTACAGTTCGACCGACACGCTGACCTACGTCGACGCCGCCGTCACCGCGGGTACGATTTATTACTACAAAATCCGTGCGACCGGTCCCGGCGGAACGTCGGACTCGGCCGAATCAACGGTTGTCCCGATGGGCTCGTTCAGCATTTCGAGCGTCGGTACCGGCGATCGTTCATTACTCGTCGCGTGGACCGCTTCGGCCGGCGCGACGAACTACACCGTTCGTTACGGCACGGTTAGCGGTTCGTGGCCGACCGTCGCGACCACCGTGGCTACCGGAACCGGCTATACAATCACCGGCTTGACCGCGGGCACGACTTACTACGTAAACGTTTACGCCACCAATGCCAAAGGCTCGGTCGTGAATGCTTCGGGCGAATATCCCGGCGTGCCCAAAGCGGTGCCGGTGAATTTCGCCAAAGCGGCACGCGCCGACTCAATGTGTTCAAGCTTATCGAACGGTATGCTCAAGTGCTGGGGCCGCGCGGCTTTCGGTATGTTGGGTAACGGTTCCGAAGTCGCGGTCGGGGACGATCCGGATGAAGTCGGCGATTTCGCGCAGCCCGCGCTCCTCGGTGCCGGTCGTACGGCGTCGAAAGTTTTCGCCTCGACCTCGGGTAACAATCCGGCGGCCGTATCGCACTGGTGCGCAATCTTAGACAACGGCAAAGTAAAATGCTGGGGTCTAAACAACTTCGGTCAACTCGGCTACGGCGACACCATCGTTCGTGGTGACCAAGTTTCTAACTCGGGCGACAACTTACCTAACGTCGATCTCGGGACGGGACGTACGGCCGTTAAACTCGCCTTGGGCGGTAACCACACTTGCGCGTTACTTGATAACGGTAAAGTTAGATGTTGGGGCGCGAACAGCAATGGTCAGCTCGGCCAGGATGCCGCAACGACGCTTCACCGTGGTGATGGTCCGAACGAAATGGGCGATAACCTCAACTACTCAATCACGCCCGGTAACAGCAACGTCAGTGATATCACCGCGGGTAACAACTTTACTTGCGTCATCTTGACCTCCGACGCCAGCGTTCGTTGCTGGGGCCGACAAGACAACAACACCGGTCAATTGGGTAACGCGAGCTTGAACAATACAAACTGGGGTACGACCGGCGGACACGGCGCCTCGACTCCGGCAGTGTTGCTCGGCACGGGCCGCACGGCGACCGCGATCGCCGCGAGCTACACTTCGGTCTGCGCGATCTTAGATAACGGACAATTGAAATGTTGGGGCCGTAACGATGCCGGCCAGCTCGGCACGGACAATACGGCAGCCATCGGTTATAACGGTAATGCGCTCACCAACACCACGCCGATGACCAACTTAGGCTCGGGCCGCACGGCCATCAAAATCGCGGGCGGTTGGCTGAACTTCTGCGCCATCCTCGACGACAACACGGCGAAGTGTTGGGGTGACGGAACGAGCGGAGCCAATGGTCAAGGGACAACCACGAATTGGGGATCGAACGCAACGACTCTAAGCATGGCGAATTTGCCGGCGATCTCTTTGAGCACGACCGGTGCGGTACCGACGTCGATCTCGATCGGTAAACAGAACGCGTGCGTTACCTTGAATAACAACACGGCCAAGTGTTGGGGCGCGAACGCCAACGGGCAGGCCGCGTTCGGGGATGCGACCAATACGAACGTGAACTTCGGTGATACCGGCGGCGAAATGGGCGCGGCCCTCGTCGCGATCAACCTCGGTGCGAGCACGACGATCAAAGCGATCGCGGCCGGTGTCGACTCGATGTGCGCGATCCGTAACGATGATAAACTCTTCTGCTTCGGTGATAACCGTTTCGGCCGCGCGTTGCTCGGTCAACCGGCGCACACCGGTGACGATGCGGATGAGATGGGTCAATTCAATATCGCCGTCGAGCTCGGCACCGGTTTAACCGCGGTCAAATCGACGATGGGCTTGCAGCACGCTTGCGCGATCTTGAATACCGGGCAGGTGAAATGTTGGGGCCGTAACAACGTCGGTCAATTGGGTCAAGGCAACACGACGAACATCAATAGCCAAACGCAAATGGGCGATGCCCTTCCGTTCGTCGATCTAGGCACGGGCCGTACCGCGAAAGATATCGCGGCCGGCAATTACCACACGTGCGCGGTCTTGGATAACGACACCGCACGCTGCTGGGGTTTCAACAACTTTGGCCAGCTCGGAAACCAAGGTACGATCACCCGCGGAAACTTGCCCAACCAAATGGGTAACAACATGACCCCGATCGATTTCGCGGGTTTGACCGTGAAGTCCGTCGGCGCGGGATCCGAATTTAGCTGCGCCATCTTGAGCGACAATTCAATCCGTTGTTGGGGCCGTAACGCCAACGGACAGTTAGGTAAAGGCGATACGACCACGCGCGGAAATACTTCGGGCGTGAACGGTATGGGCGCAAATTTAACGGCGATCAACGTCGGCGCGGGCCGCACCGTTTCGCAAATGTCGGTGAACGAACAATCCGTGTGCGCGATCTTAGACGACGCGACCGTAAAATGTTGGGGCTTGAACAACAACGGTCAAGCGGGCGTGGATAGTACGACTTCGGTTCTCACGCCTTCGGCCACGCCCATCAACTTGGGCGCGGGTCGCACGGCGCTGAAGATCGCGGCCGGAACAAATCACGCCTGCGCGATCCTCGATAATGGAACTTGGAAGTGTTGGGGCGCCGCGGGTAACGGTCGTCTAGGAAACGGAACCAATACGCCTAACCGCGGAACGGGTACGAACACGATGGCCGGCATGGTGGTTTCGCCCAACCCGACTGGACTAACGGCCAAAGATATCACGGCGAACAACCAGAACACCTGCGTGTTGTTTAGCGATGATCAGATCCGCTGCGTCGGTGTCGGTCAGTACGGACTGATGGGCCAAGGCACGACTCAAGACTGGGGTGATGCGGCCGCACGCTCGGGCGATAACTTAGTCGTCGCGCCGCTTTGGTAAGGTTGACCTTCGCTCACTCTATCTAGAAAATAGTTAGTGAGGTTCAACATGATAAATAAAATCGTTTTCATCACCGCCGCCGTTCTATTCATCACCGCTTGCGAAAACAAACCGCAAGGTTTCGGTTTGGAAGACTCGCCGATTCGCTACAAAACCCAAGCCTTCGAAGAACCGGATACCCTTGCCGAAGCCAACGGCCAGAAATTCACTAAAGGGCAAATCTTAGATAAGTCGCCCGTGCTCAAAGATTTAGATGGCCAAGAAAACGAAACCCTCATCGGCTTGGCTTACTTAAAAATCGTTGAGCGCCTAGGCGATGCGAAGCCGCTCGGCACGGCCGAAATGCATTTAGCCGAGACCAAAACACCACTTTCCGAAATTCTTAACCGATTCGACGCCAAACCCACGCCGGGATTGAACATCGTTTTTAAAACCGGCGGACCCGAGGGCATGGCCGCGCAATATAAAGACATCAAGGTTATGCGCGACGAATTGGATACTAACCACGTCGTTATGCAAAATATTGAGCAACGCAGATACCGCGAAACCGCTTCTCAGTTGAACGGCCAAGTGGCGCGCATTTTGGTGAGTGAGACGGCCGCTAAGCGCAAACAGGATATGCAGTCCTTCCTCGAAAAAGAAGTATTTAAAGGAAACTCCGGCGCGGTTACCGACCAAGAATTGTTCACGTACCTTGATTCGATCGGCTTCGCACGGTCTGAACTTACGGAGGAGATCAAACCTCGCTTTTTGGACGCTTTGAAAATGCGCAAGCAACAGCAAATGATCGAAGAGTACGTCGCGAAAGAAATTCTCAAAGGGCCGATGCTCGTGTCGTTTACCGAACCGCAAACGAAGCTGAAATTGAACGAGAACTGGCGCCCGGTTGCCGGGTATAGCGACGCCCCGGTCGCGATCGTGGCCTTCAGCGGGATAACCTGCGCCGACTGCAAACCGTTCATCGATCACCTCGTAAAGGTCATGGACAAATACAAAGGACATTTGAAACTAAATTGGATCCACAACTTCAACGCCGACGACGGTGTCGCGCGCTTGATGGCGGAAGCAGCCCTTTGCGTCGATTCGCTCAAAGCAGGCAAGGCCGTTGATTTTATGAACGCGTTCGCTAAAGAGGGTAGCGCGGTCGACGAAAAAGGTTTTTACGGCTGGGCCGACAAGAACAAAGTGGATTCGGCAAAACTGAAAACCTGTTTAGGTAATTCGGGTAAAGACGGCGAGTCACTCGTCGAACAACATCGTGATTACGCTAAGCGGGTAGGTATCGTCGCGAATCCGACCATTTGGGTTGAAGGCAGCACCTTGCAAGGTTCGATCAGCAATGATCAACTCGATAAGCTCATTTCTAACTCGATCAAAACCAAAGGCTCGAGCCAACTGGCCGCCTACTGGCGTCGTTTTAAAGGCTTGTTCTAGCCCAATGCCCGGCGACCAACGTCGGGTTTTGCTTCCGTAATCTACAAAACGTAAAGATTCCCCCTGCTTACGTCGAACAGACATACAGGAGAAATCTTCTATGTTGCGAAAATTATTGCTGTTAACAAGTTTAGTTTACTTAAACGTAGCCGGCGCGGACGAAGTTAAATTCGTTTTTGATCAAGCTGTCGAAGTTTCGCAACCGTCATCCGAAGGTTTGACCGACCGGCAGAACGTTGCGGCCGGTGCCGATTTCAAATTCGCGCTCGACAAAGTCTACTGGGTACAGGCGAAGGGTAAAGTTCCGCTCTTAGTCTTACCGCAAGTAAGTTCGGGTAAGGCCGAAGCGTTGCGCGTGCAAATGCCGGACGTAGCGAATTGGCCCTCGGCGGTCGTGCAGCAAGAGCTCGACAATAAATTGAGCCAGTTGGTAACCGACCTTACGCAATTTCAAGAAGCACTCCGTAAAAAGAACACCGGCGATGCCGAACGCGCGTTGGCCCGCATGGAACAGATCGGCCGTTTAGATTACTTGCACTTCTTGCGCGCCACTTTGAAGTTCGTCCAAGGCGATTTCGAAGCGGCGAAAGAGTCCACCAAATTAGGATTGCAGCGTCACCCCGCGAATGAAGAAGGCATCAAATTCTTGCAACGCCTGGAAGGTAAAAAATGATCAGCTTACCCATTGGCTTAGTTTTCTTTTTCGTGGTTCTGGTCATCTCGGCCGGTAACGTTAAATTATCCGATTACATGAACATGCACTCGGTCGTTATCGTCTTCGCGGGCTCGCTCGCGGTCTTGTTGATCGGTACCGCAAACCCGATCATCATGGCTTTGTGGCACAACGTCGTTTCGATGTTCAAACGCCGCGCAAGTTTAGCCGACGTTCACGACCAGTTATTAAAGCTCGGCGCCAACCGCGCATCGGTTACGGAATCGAAAGATCCGTTGATCCGTTACGCGATCTCGCTATGGGAACGCGGCGTGGACGCGAATTCGTTTCAAGCATTATTGTCGCAGCACCGCGATCAGCTCGAAGAGCAAGATGCGGAAGCCATTAGCGCGCTCCATAACCTGAACAAATATCCGCCTGCACTCGGGATGATGGGAACGGTCATGGGGATGATCTCGCTGTTCTCCCACCTTGGTGAATCGGATAAGTCGGCACTCGGTCCGTCTTTGGCGACCGCGATGACGGCAACTTTCTACGGGTTGTTGGCTTCGAACGCCGTTCTAAGCCCGTTGGCCGACCGCATGACTTTAGAAGCCATGCACCGCAAGAAATACTACAACGCCGTATACGAAATGATCACGCTCATCAATCGCCGCGAACCTATGAATTTGATCGAAGAGGAGCTGACGAATCGTGAAGCCGCCTAAGGATTTGCGACCCCTTACGGACATAAGGGTCACCAGAAAGACCGGCGTTGAGGCATCCCACGGGGGCGGCCACGGCTGGGCCGTATCTTACGCCGATCTACTGATGGTCTTGCTGTCATTCTTCGTTATGTATTTTAGCTTCGCCGAAGAGAACCCCAATACGGTCGACAATCAATTGCAGCGTATCGCTTTGTCGATGAAGGGCATCTCGCCGGAACAGATCAACGCCAGGATGAAAGAGAAAGACTCGGCCGAAATGTCGAGCCTTGCCGACGCGATGAAATTGGCCGGCATCAAAGTGACCCAGAAGGAAGATCACCTGGTCATGGAGTTGACGGAAGAATACAAACCGGCCGATTACCGCTTGAACAAACCGCTGAGCAAACAAATGGATGTGGTTTTGGAAGCTCTGAAACCCTACCACAATAAAGTGAATATCACGATCATCGGGCACGCCGACGCTAAAAAGCTCGCGCCGAGAAATGAATTCCTGCAGGACAACTTTGACCTATCCTCGATCCGCGCATTGCGCGCTTTGAAGTACGCCATCAACACCGGTTATCCCGAAAAATTTGCATCGGCTCGCGCCGCTTCTTACTTTGACCGGGATGCCCGGTCGCTAAGTGTTGAAGTCCGATTGAGCGCTAAGCCCGGAGGATCCACATGAGAATCTTAATATTCATCTGCCTAAGCTTACTTTGCGTAAGCGCCACGGCGGCCCAGCCTATTCTAGAGCTGGAAAATCAGATGCAACAGCGGGTAACGGCGATCCTCCAGCGCGCGGACCCACTCGCGATCGTGCAAGTGCAAATCAAACCGCGCAAAGTCAGCGCCGATCTACCGATGTTCGGAATGACCGCGCAGGTAACGCCCGTCAATTTCGACGGACAAATCTCGTCGGCCACGATCGAGAGCATGAAGGTTCGCGTAATCAGCCAGTTGGAGACGATCCCCGAGTGGATTAAAACCGAAATCGTTCGCACAACGGAAGTCAGCGGCGTAAAAGTTGAAATCAATTACGAAAAGGCGGGCGGTCAGCTCACCAACGAGAATCAAGAATTAGCTAAGATCGCGAAAGATACGAGCGAAGTAGCGATCACCAGTTTGAATCAAATGAAGTTAGGCGTATGGGGCATCATCATCGCGCTGACTTTGAGTTTATTCGTGGTCGCTTGGACCGTGTTCTCGATGGCTAAACGTATGGAAACTTCTCTCGGCCGCGTGGTCGAAGAAAAAGTTGTCCCCGCGATGCAAGCCAACGCCGGCAACGGCGGGGGCGGCCGGTCTTCTAAATCCGAAGAGTCCGGGGATCAGCCTCGTGCGCAAGCGGCCCAGGCCGCGGCGGCCACGGGCGGGACGGGCGGTAAAGAGCTCGCCGAATTTCCGATCTCCACCCTGATGAGTCTGTTTAGCGATTGCTACTGGGCCGAGACCGACGGCTACGCTAATTACCTGTGGCAGCAGACTTCACAAAAGCAAAAGCAAGAATTGCTCGCTTCAGACTTCACCGATCCCGCTTACTTCGCGTTCGTTCGCCAAGCGGCGCCGGTAAACTTGGAATACCATCAAGATCCGCGCTATCTCAACGCGGCCACCGACTTCGCGCACGTCAACCAAACCGAGTTGGCCGCGTGGCTCAATAAAAATCCGAAGCAATTCAGCCGCATCACGCCGCTGCGTTGGGATTTGTTGCCGCTCTCGCTCGAACAACGCATTCAGTTCGGCGATATGAAAGCGGACGCAAAACTCGAAGCCGTAAGCGTTACGACTAAAAGTAAACCGCGTGAACTTAAAGCTCGCTTAGAGATTAAACAGCTCCGTCCCGAAGACGAGCAGTACATCTGGGACAACGCCGCGAAGATTCCCGCGCACGTTCGTCCTTCGCTACGCTCGCTCGTTTGGCTTGCGCTCGCACCGGTCGACGCTCGCCGCAACGCTTTGGGCGAACTTGATGCGCGCCAGCTCGCCGAAGCCTGGACTGGACCCGAAGCCGTTTTAAATTCGCTCAAAGAAGCTTTGCCGGCGAAGAAACTCGAGATGCTCGAACACTTCCTTAAGGACACAAGTCCCGGACGTGGCAACGACACATTTGCTTACCTGTGTGATTCTGGATTACGATTATACGTAGATCCAATTTCAACACGGGCAGAAGCAGCTTGAATTTAGTCGCCTCCATTTTTGCTTTTCTTATTTTAGCCGCTACCGTGCCCGCAGTCTGGGCACAGGACAACGCCGTCGATCAGCCTGCTACGGCCGGCACCTCCGATTATAAAGTAAAATTAGATACCAAAGAGAGCCGGCTGCTGTTCGGTCTCTACGGTCAGATGTCGAACTTCACCCGGCAGGGCGCGGCTCTCATGGGCTACAATCTCGAAGGTCTAGCCGATTACGCGATCCGCGACAAAACTGCCGTCCAGATTTCACTCAACCAATCTCTGAGCATGGCGGGCGGTATCAGCGTTTTGTTCACGGGCTTAAGGCTAGGTGCGGCCCACGCTTGGTGGGGCGAGTTCACGCAACGCTCTTCTTTATTGGAAGTAAACAGCCAAGACACGCTGGCCGTGCGCCCTAACGAAAGCACGATGTTCGTTACGGACGTAGGTATTGAGCAATATTTATTCAACGGCACCGACCGAATCGTTCCCGCCACCGGACTCTCGTTAGGTGGGCGCATGGACAAAACCATCTGGGGTATGCGCCTTTCGGCCATGCTCCGTTACGGTTCACTCGTCATCTCCGCGGACCCGGTCACCATGATCACCGCGGGCGTAGGCACCGTCATTCGTTTTTAGGCGCTCCGTACCCTACAAGGCGCTCCGTACCCTAGCGTAACGAAATGGTCCGGACGGCTGTAAAACCTACCGCTCTTTCGCTACAATGAGAAAGATGCCGACTCGCATCCTTTCCTTCATTTTACTGTTCACCGCGGGCCAAGGCCTCGCTGCGCTTGAATTCCTAGACCGCGATAAGCCGCAATGTCTCAACATGGTTCAGGATTTTTGCCAGACGCTGTTCGCGCCCGAAAATCAAGGCAGCCTGAAGTTTGAGATCGGCGAGTCGAAGTACCACATTAAACTCGGCCAGACCGAAAACGACTTTCAAGAACCCGATTTCGAATTTATGAAAGCGCAACTTCGCGCGTGGACCAAACTGCCCGCCGAATTCCGCGAAAATCTGGTGGAAAATGGTTACAAGGCGAAGCTTGAAAAACATTTGAAGCGCATGGCGCGCACGAAGATGGATCTTAAGGACCGCATCGCGAATATGCGCAACGAGGAAGAAATCGACTCGATCTGGAAGATGGCTTTTCGCGAAACCGTCCTCACGAAGATGGAGAAATCGGTTCCCGGCTACGCCAAGATAAAAGAAGATTTTATGCCGCTCGAGATTCGCTACGAGTCGGAACGGCAGCGTCGTATCTTACTGTCGAAGGTGGCGCTGGCGCTCTGGTCCGATCATCCGAATTGGAAAAAGGTCGAGCAAAAATTTGAGCGCGTGCGAACGACGTACAAAATCGTGATCGCCGAGGCACGCAAATTACCCAAAGATATTAAGAAGGATTGGCTAGCGAGGCTCGACGACATCAAGTTGGTCATCCCGGGTTCGGATCCCGAAGTCGAAATGGATTCTTGTTTTCGCGACGAAGCGAACGCTTATTACTTCCGCGAAGAAAACTACATCACGGTCTGCGCGGGTGATTTTAACTCGGAAGAAATCGAACAAACGTTAGCGCACGAAATGAGCCACGCTTTAGACTTGGGACGCTCGCGCTATTTGTACCAGGTGAATTCGCCGGTAGGGGCGGCGCTCGAAGAACTCAAAGAGATGAGCTGCGGTAAGTCGACCTTCAGTTGCGAGAAGTGGAACCAGGCTAAAGCGCAATTTCCCGATTACCTCACGCATCTGTTGTCGTTCAAGCCTCAGCTTAAGGATTACAATCAATGCCTGCAGGAAAAAGAAGTGAAGTCCGAGATCCCAGATGACTATCTCTCGCGCATTTCTAAAGAGGGCGTTGAGGGTATCGTCAGTAATCTTGCCAAGCGAAACGTGTTCTTACGTATCGTGAGTCCGTCGTTGCCGTTACCGAATGGATCCCAACAAAAAAATCCGCTGCACATGAACCCGTGCGGTTACTATCTGTGGGACACGAAGGTCCAGCCGTTCGATGAGGACGTAAGCTTATTGCTGTTCTTCACCGCGGAATATAAATGCAACGACATCAAAGACCGCGCCGAACGCTTTCAAACCGCCATCGAAACCGCGAAGTCCCTGCAGACTTCTTTCGCGAAAGCCACCATCGCGAGCGAGGGTGAATTCTCTGGCCGCTGGCGCCTTGATCGCGACGGCTATTCCTCGTCGCCCACCGAAAGATTCGCGGATAGCCTCGGCCAGATGGTTTTCGCGCGGATCCTCAAGGAAGAGCCCGACGTGCGCAAACGCCGCGCGCGCTACCTCGCGAACAACGCATGGCTCTGCCGCAAACCTTCACTGCAACAGCTCTTCACCGCCGAAGCTAAAATCCAGCGCAGCTATTACGTCGAGCCCCACAGCGAAACTAACCAACGCCAAAAAGAATTGTTGACCGAAGAGATCCGTGAAACGCTCAATTGCAAACGCGACTTCGACGCCAATCAGTGTAAATTTTAAGCTGAAGAGCGCAACGCAATGTTTCCTTTCCAGACAGGAAACATTGCGACATAAACAATCTTTATAATATCTGCGGTAAAAAGATAAAGCATGGCGAAGCCGAAGAAAACTTCACCCGCCCGTGCCCGACGTTGCTTAGCCCGAAGCTCGACGCGGGCTCGATCATTTTTAAGTCACTAGATTGGTATTCGCAATCGCCCGAGATGAGAACGGCCGCGCGTTCAAAAACCATCACCGAAAATAATCCATCGATTTCAAGTTCGAGCTCACCCGACGTGAAAGCGACGCATTCAATGCCGGCAACGCCGTGAAAATTCACCGTCGCCAGACCTGACCGATGAGTTAAGAACGAATGGATCTCACCGAAATTAGCAAGTTCGTGATCGCGCCGTCCGCCGAGAAAGCCAAACAACTCGAGCGCCGTAACGGAAGAGGGTAGGCTTCGCAAAGCAAATGCTAGGTCGGAGAAGTCTTTGCGCTCGGCCAATCGCTGGTTCATGGGAACCGAAGCCGAATCGCCGTCGCCGACCGAAATCACGGGGTGGAGATTCGCTTTCTCGGAAAGCGCGAGGTTAGTGGCCAAAAAATCGGCGCCGCCATCGACATATATTGTCGGCATGACCAGCGGGCGCGCGCGATCGAGCATGGGCCCAACCAAAGCGACGCGATTTTTAACTTTTGCTAGAAACTCCGCCCAGGTCACGGAACGGACTTGAAGCCGGCATCGCCGGGACCCGCGCCGGAAGTCGCGCCTTCAAGCTCTTTGTCCCAGTTGGCTTTCGCGCGTGGTTTCGTGATTCGCTCGACCTTACCGGACTCAAAGATAACTTCTCGACTAAGCTCTTTTCCGCCTTCGAAATAAACGTAGATCCAGTGATCTTCCCCATGCTCACGGAAGGTGCGCTTGGGATTTCCGGCCGAATCGAGCACGGCGCCCTTGTCCATGCCGGGCTGCACGCGATCGAGCGAATGGTGCACGGGGATTGAGGAACAAGCCATTAACCCCATCAGCGCCGTAAAGATCAGAATAGTTTTTCGCATGGCCCGGCTCCTTCGCTATCTATATATTATTTTAGTCCCGAACCGGGGTCTCTGCCACGCGCGAACTTCACGCGTCTCATAATGAGATGGAACTAGGCGTTACATTTCACGCGAATTTATGAAAACCAAATGAATCTGGGGACGTGACTCGGGTTTTATGTTGATGATACTGTCCGTCTACAGTCTGACAAAGGTAGAAGTTATGCAGAACGACAGTTACAACCGTAGTGGGTTCATAGCCTTCCTCTTCTCCATGGTTTTTTCATTAACCTTTTTTGTTTACGTCACGGTTTTTCACAAGGGAATCGACCTTAAAGAAGTCCCCGAAGCCGCGGCCGGCGCCGATGTTACCATCGCGACCGAAACGGCAAAAAAGGTGGATGTTTCAAAGAACGATACGCCCTGGGTTGAAAGCGCCGACATGGCGGCCCACGGTGCGAGCATTTACGCGAACAACTGCGCGGTTTGCCACGGCCCGAAAGGCGCCGGCGACGGCCCCGCGGGTACGGCGTTGAATCCGCCGCCCCGGAATTTGATTGAAGGTAAGTGGAAAAAGGGCGGCGATTCCGAAGGCCTCTTCGTCGTCTTGCAAAAAGGTATTCCGGGCAGCAGCATGGCCTCGTTCGCGCACCTCCCGGTTATTGATCGCTGGGCGCTCGTTCAATATATCCATTCGATCACGCAGAACAGAGTGAAGGACGATCCGGCAAAACTGGAAGCCTTCGCGAAAACAGCTAAGTAGGAACCTCGATGATTCGCCTCGTGCTGGCAACGGCACTCGCCCTCATGACTAATGCCGCCCTGGCATACGATCCGGTGAACGAAACCGTGACGGGTCATGCTTTACCAAAAGAGCTCGAATCCGTCGGGGTTGAGGAACATTTAGGCGCGCAGCTTAATCTTGATCTCGAGTTCACCGACGACAAAGGCGTGACCGCGCCGCTCGGCCGTTTCTTCGGCGGGCACAAGCCCGTGCTCATGGCGATGGTCTATTACAATTGCCCAAGCCTTTGCAGCTATCACCTCAATTCGATCAACGAAACGATCAAGCAGCTCAAGTGGACGACCGGCGATCAATTCGAAATCGTCGCGGTGAGTATGGACCACAGCGAAACCGCCGATCTCGCCGCCAAAAAGAAACATAATTACCTCGCGGCTTACGGCCGCACAGAAGGTGAAAAGGGCTGGCACTTCTTGGTCGGTAACGAAGCCAACGTAAAAGCGCTGGCCGCGCAGCTCGGTTTCAAGTTTCATTGGCTGCCCGAGAAAAAGCAATTCGCCCACGCGGCGGTGGCCTACGTGATTACGCCTAACGGCAAAATCTCTCGTTACCTTCATGGTCTCGGGACCGATGCCAATACGATGAAGTATAGTTTGCTCGAAGCCTCGAACGGTAAAATCGGTTCGATCGTTGAGCAAGTGATGATGTTCTGTTTTCAGTTTGATCCTAAGAAGAACAAATACACGCTGTACGCCTGGAACATGATGCGCATCGGGGGAATCTTGATGCTGTTGATGCTCGCGGTGATACTCATTCCACTTTGGAAGCGTGAAAACTTATTTGGTTCCCCTAGGACTTAATTATGCGGAGGAAGGTTTGATGAGTATGGCAACGGGCAGTAAATTTATGCCACCTCAGGCGACGGAAATCGCCAAGAGTGTTGATAGCCTTTATGAATTCCTGCTGATCGTCAGCTTCATCTCTTGCGTGCTGGTCATCGGTGGGTTGATTTATTTCGCCATCGTTCACCGCCGCAAACATGAGGGTGAGAAAACTCCGTACATCGCGCACAACACGACGCTCGAATTTCTATGGAGCTTCATCCCGTTCGTGATCTTCATGGTCGTTTTCGTTTGGGGCTGGGTGGTCTACCATCAACTCCGCCACATGCCCGAAAACGGTCTCGAGATCGGCGTTCAGGGCCAAAAGTGGGATTGGACTTTCATTTATAAAAGCGGACGCAAGACCGCCGGCGAGATCTACGTGCCGGTGAATCAAGACGTAAAACTTTTGATGACCTCGGCCGACGTCATTCATAGCTTTTACATCCCGGCCTTCCGTACCAAACAGGATGTCGTGCCGGGCCGCTATTCGGCATTGTGGTTTAACGCCAATCGCGAAGGCACGTTCCAAGTTTTCTGTACGGAATACTGCGGTGACAAGCACTCGGCGATGGCGGCTAAGATTCATGTCGTCAGCCGCGAAAAGTATGAAGACTGGGTGCAAACCGATGCCTACAAAGGTTTGTCCTCGGTCGAAATCGGCGCGAAGGTGTACGGCCAACGCTGTATCGCTTGTCACAGTTTGACCCCCACGCCCGAAGGCGCCAATCCCATCGCGCCCAGCTATTATGGATTATTCGGTAAGCAAGAAAAACTCGACGACGGCTCTACGGTACTCGTCGATGAAAACTACGTTCGTGAATCGATTTTGAATCCCAACGCTAAGATCGTGGCTGGTTATAAAAAAGGCATTATGCCTACCTTCGCCGGTCAGCTTTCTGAAGAAGAAGTCATGGGACTCATCGATTACCTGAAGACAGTGAAATAGAGGAAATTATGGCAAGTGGCGCACACGATCCAAATTTGAATTATCTAAACTGGGAAAAGGGCCTCTGGTCTTGGTTGACCACGCTTGATCACAAACGCATCGGGATTATGTACATGATCTCGGTCATGTGCTTTTTCGCGCTGGGCGGAACTTTCGCCATGCTTATCCGCTGGGAGTTGTTCTCGGTCGGTAAGACGATCATGGACGCAAAACAGTATAACCAAGCGATGACTTTCCACGGCGCCATCATGGTGTTCATGGTCATCATTCCTGGCATCCCGGCGTTCCTCGGCAACTTCATCATGCCGATGCAAATCGGTGCGAAGGACGTCGCCTTCCCGCGGCTGAACTTAGCGAGCTGGTATTGCTTGATGGCCGGGGCCGCGGTCGCGTTCATCTCTCTTATATATAACGGTGCCGACACGGGTTGGACCTTCTACACGCCGTACTCGATTACCACGCAAAACGGAACGATCTGGCTCGTTACCGGTGCGTTCATCATCGGCTTCTCCTCAATCTTGACCGGTTTGAACTTCATCGTGACGGTTCACAAGTTGCGCGCGCCGGGCATGAGCTTCTGGCGCATGCCGCTGTTCGTATGGGCGCTTTACTCGACGGCGATCTTGCAGGTGCTCGCAACCCCGGTGTTAGCGATCACGCTCGCGCTGCTCGTCGCCGAGCGGTTACTGGGCGTGGGCATTTTCGATCCGAAGTTGGGCGGCGATCCCGTCTTGTTCCAGCACTTTTTTTGGTTCTATTCCCACCCGGCAGTTTACATCATGATCTTGCCCGCCATGGGCGTGGTCTCCGAGTTGATCGCGACGTTCTCGCAAAAAACGATTTTCGGTTACAAAGCCATCGCGCTTTCAAGTATCGGGATCGCGGCCGTCAGCTTCTTCGTGTGGGGTCACCACATGTTCGTCAGCGGCCAGAGTGAATTCGCGGGCATCTTATTCTCGTTCATCACGATGCTGGTCGGTGTTCCGACCGCGATCAAAACGTTTAACTGGGTCGCGACCATGTACAAAGGTTCGATCCGCTTCGATTCACCGATGCTCTACGCGATGGGCTTTATCTTTTTGTTCACGATCGGCGGCGTAACGGGGATCATGCTCGCGGTCGTCGGCGTAGATGTGCATTTCCACGATACGTACTTCGTCGTGGCGCACTTTCACTACGTGATGGTGGGCGGAACTTTGATGGCGATCATGGGGGGTATCTATTACTGGATGCCTAAGATGTTCGGCCGCATGGTCAACGAGACTTGGGCGCGCATCAGCTTCGTTCTCGTGTTTGTCGGTTTTAACGTAACGTTCTTCCCGCAATTTATCCTTGGCGCGATGGGGATGCCCCGCCGCTACTATGATTATTTGCCCGAGTACGAAAGCTTGAACCGCATCTCATCAATGGGCGCTTGGACCATCGGTGTCGGTTTCTTGGTGGCCCTCGGTGTGATCTTGCACGCGATCAAGCGCGGGAAGATTGCCGGCCCCAACCCCTGGAACGCGAAGACCTTAGAGTGGACGGCACCGTCGCCGCCCCCGCACGAGAATTTCCATGTTCAACCCGTAGTCACGGCAGGTCCATATGAGTACCGCTAACACTTCCGCGAGCAGCGACGGCAAGTCGCACGTTCATCATCACGCGCATCACTTTGATAGCGCCGAGCACGAGTACAACGCGGCCAAGTTCGGCACGTGGACTTTCCTCGTGACCGAGATCCTGATGTTCGGTGGTTTGTTCGTCGGTTACATTCTTTACCACGAACGTTTCCCCGAAATGTTTAAGGCAGGGGCAACGTTCTTAGACTGGAAGATGGGCGCGCTGAATACCATCGTTCTTCTGTTCAGCTCGCTAACGATGGCGCTTTCGATCTATTACATGCAGCACGACAACAAGAAGATGACGCTGATCAACCTCTACGTGACGTTGGCCTGCGCCTGTATTTTCATGGTTGTGAAGTATTTCGAGTACACGCACAAATTGCATCTCGGGATCGGACCCGGCAATTACTTCCAGCCCCACGGGCACGGCGAAGAAGTGCAACGCGCGCTCGGCTTCTTAAAAGATTACCCGAACATCGGCATGTACTTTTCGTTCTACTTTTGCATGACCGGTCTTCACGGTTCGCACGTACTCATCGGGATGGGCTTGATCATTTGGTTGATCCGCCGCACGCACCGTAACGAGTTCAGTTCGAAGTATTACACCGCCATCGAATGCGTCGGTCTGTTCTGGCATTTGGTCGATTTGATTTGGATTTATTTGTTCCCTTTGCTTTATCTCGTTGGATAGGAGTTCCGCATGGCTTCCGGTGGCGCACACGATCATCATATTATCCCGCTGAAGATTTACTTCCGCGTGATCGCGATCCTCATGTTCTTGACCGTTGTGACGGTCGCGGCCTCGCGCGTGGACTTCGGTGTTATGAACACCGTCATCGCGATGTTGATCGCGTCGGTGAAAGCCGGGCTGGTCCTCGCGTTCTTCATGCACTTGAAGTACGACGACAAGATGTACACCGTGGCTTTCGGGACAAGCGTGTTCTTCCTCCTCGTGTTGTACTTCTTTGCTTGGGTCGATTTTTATACCCGTTTTATTCACACGGGGATCGTCCAATAAGATGACCATCCTTCGTGGATATCTTCAGCTGACCAAAACCGGAATCATCCTCTTTGCCTTGGTCAGCGCTCTCGCCGGTTACGCCGTTAGTTATCAAGTTGGTCATGCTTTTGATGTTTGGCATCCCATTCTCCTCGCGATCGGCCTGTATTTAGTTTCGGGCGGCGGATTCGCAATAAACCAAGCGCAGGAATGGCGCATCGACGCCCGCATGGACCGCACCCGCAAGCGTCCCATCCCGGCAGGATTGTTTAGCCCTTTTCAGGGTTACGCGATCGGCACGATCATGTGCGTTTTTGGTCTCGGGGTCTTGTACCTTTTGGGGCCGGTACCCGCGGGTCTCGCGTTGTTAACTTTGTTCTTGTACAACGGCGTCTACACTTTGTTTTTGAAAAGACAGTGGGCTTTCGGCGCGGTACCCGGCGCGATCCCGGGAGCGATGCCCGTGGTGATCGGTTATTCGGTGAACCAAGTTGAAATCTGGCGGCCCGATTGCGTCTACCTCTTTCTCGTTTTGTTCTTGTGGCAGATGCCGCACTTCTGGTCGCTGGCCATTCGCTTTCGCGAAGACTATCGTCAGGGCGGGATTCCCGTATTGCCCGTTCAGCTCGGCGTTGACCGCTCGATGTATCACATCGGTCTTTACGTTTTCACCTACGTCGGCGTCGCGCTTTTAGCACCGTGGTTCTTGCGTGCGCACGCGCTGTACATACTGTTGGTCTTCCCCGTGTCGATCAAAGTGATCTACGAATTCTTTAAATACTTTCGTCAGACCGAGGGTCGTGGTTGGTTACCGTTCTTCCTCTGGACCAACTTAAGTTTGCTCGTTTACCTGGCCGTCCCGGTCATGGACAAGTGGCTTTATTTAGCGCTTTAGGGTAAATCATAGGGCATGAACTCGATCACGCTCGACTCCCAAAATGCGGCCACCGTTCGCACCAATGTAAATAAAAAGAATTTGCCGCCGCACCTCGCGGCCTGGAACGTACCGGGTTGGTTCGTTACCACGCTAGGCTTCTTAGTTATCGAAGTTTTTTTGTTGATCGCGCTGGGTGGTTCGGTTCGCCTGATGAACGCGGGGCTCGCGTGTCCCGATTGGCCGCTTTGCTTCGGCGACGTGATTCCGGACTACCACCCGCAAGTGTACCTTGAATTTATTCACCGCGCGTTCGCGGGTCTGGTTTCGATCGTCACGGGTGTGCTCGCGATCACTTTGTTGTTCCGCTCAAAAGCGCCGCTCGGGTTGAAACGCTTCATGGCCGGCGCGGTCGTTTTGTTGTTGGTTCAGGTGGTCTTCGGCGGCTTGACCGTCCTTTTGCAGTTGCATTCAAAAGTCGTGGCCGCACATCTTGGGATGGGCACCGGATTCTTTGCGCTTCTGCTCGCACTTTACCTTCGCGTTAAAGAACCGAATCCGCCCGGCGTCGCCTCGCAGAATCTACGGCGATGGATTTGGGTCGTTGGATTCGCGATTTTTGGTCAGATTATCTTGGGCGGTTTGGTCGCCTCGCACTACGCCTCGCTTGCGTGCACGGATTTCCCCACTTGCCACGGCCAATGGTTTCCCACTTTTAGGGGCATCATCGGCCTGCACGTCATCCATCGCTTAGGAGCGTACACGCTTTTCTCGATCATCTTGGCGAACGCCGTGATCATGTGGCGAACGAAACAACCAGCGCGGCTTAAAAAGTTAGCAACTTGGATGTTCGTGCTGGTTTGTATGCAGGTCGCCATCGGGATCGCCAATGTAGTTTGGCTGACCCCCCCGCTGATCGCGGTCGTGCATCTCGCCACGGCCATGACGATTCTTTCGGTAGCGGTGCGGCAACTTCAATTCGCCAACGTGCTGCCGATCCAAACACAATAAAAACTTTTCCCGGTTCCATTCTGGCTTGCGGAATCCGGTGGAGTGCCCCTACAGTTAAGGCACTTGAAAACGTTGCACCGCCTTTTCATGACGGTTGTTGCGGCCTCACTCCTCTGGCCGATCGCAGATTCCGCCTACGCGCGCGAATTTGCCCGGCTGCCGCCGCTCGACGTAGCGGGAATCCGAAACAATCTCATCATCGCCGCGGAAGACCGGGCCGAATCCCGTTTCGCCGAAATTCTGGCGGATTATCTCGCTAAAGAAGAGGCCGATTCCGGTTTAATCTTGATCGGCGCGGCCGAAGATCACGAAATCGAATCCGCCCGCAAATTCTCGACCGCACTAAAGAAGAAGCTGAACTTACGGGTCGTTTTGATTTCGACCTGGGGTGCGAGTTCGGTGCCCGCGTTCGACGGCGTGGTGATCGACGCGAGCAACCAAATCGTTGCTAACTTCTCGATGAAGCGGATCGCGAGTCCCGAAATTGAAAAGTTGGCGAGTGCCGCCAAGGGCGCGTTCTCAAAGATCCGTCATTTCTCAACGGTAGACAGATGGCTCGAGGTTATGCTCAATCAAGTCAGCCGACATCCCGTGACCGGTTCGCTCAGACTACTGACTTCGCATCACGAATATCTTCTTAAGCGCTCGTACGGCGAAGTGAGCGATGAGGTTTCTATCTTTAAGATCGGTTCCGACCGGCCGAATTGGGTTTTCATCGACAGCTCATCGCCGCTCAAATTCAATGAGCAAGACGCGGAAGAGTTCGATAAAGAAATTTCCGACGTGATCGAAAACAACAAAGCGCGCGCGGTGATTCTGCATTCGCAAGGACGCTTCTTTCCGTTTAAGGGCGGTCGCGCCTGCGAGCGATCGCTGACCGCGACTCAACCGAAGAAATAAATTAGATCTCCGACTATTCGCCCTTCAACTTTCCGTATCGGGTTGCTTCGCGGGGTGCGCTCGCTCGAAGGCGGCGAGCTTGGTTGCGGCGGCGTCGATTCGCGCGATCAACGGATAATCTTCGACCTTTACGTTGAAGCGACGGGCGGCAAAACACTGCGGAATCAAAAAACACTCGGCCGACGAAACTTCGGAGCCGACGCAAAATTCGCCGGCGGTTTTTTCGAGAACACGCTCTAAACTTTCAAAGCCGCTCGTCATCCAATGACGGGTCCAATCGCCGATCTGCTCTTTGCTCAACCCGTATTTCACTTCGAGTTCTTTATGCACCTTTAAATTTTGCAAAGGCTGGATTCCGCTGTTGAGCAGTTCGGTAATTTGCAAAACAGTCGCGCGTTTTTTAGGATCGGTAGGGATAAGGCGGCGGGCGGGCGCGAGTGAATCTAAGTAATCGATCATGGCCACGCTTTCCGAAACCACGAACCCGTCGTGATCCAAAGCCGGGACGTGCCCCATGGGATTGACTTTGCGGAACTCGGCAGAGTTTTGTTTACCGCCTTCTTTCACTAAGTGAACCGGAACGTACTCGAACGGCAGTTCTTTCCAGTGTAAAGCAATTCGTACCCGGTACGAGGCGCTGCTACGGAAATAGGAATAAAGTTTCAGCATGGACAAACCTCCGAACGCCGCCTAAATTGGGGCCATGAAATTAGGCAGCCTCAAGTCAGACAAGTCGCGTGATGGGGAACTTATCGTTGTTTCCCGGGACAATCAAAGGGCCGTTCGTCCCGGCGCGGTAGCCGCTTCGTTGCGGGAAGCCGTCGAAAATTGGGCGCGCGTTAAACCTCAACTCGAAGAACTTTTCGCGCAGCTGAACGCGGGCACCGCTAAAAACGCTTTCGAATTGAACGGTAAAGATTTGCATTCACCGCTGCCGCGCTCGTTCCAATGGGCCGACGGTAGCGCGTTCATTCACCATATAAAATTAGTGCGCTTGTCGCGCAACGCTCCCTTGCCCGAAACGCTCGAAACTTTGCCTCTCATGTATCAAGGCACCGGCGATGCATTCCTCGCGCCGGGCGACGATATCCCGCAAGTTGATTTCAGCCACGGCACCGATTTCGAGGGCGAAGTCGGCGTTATCCTCGACGAAGTCCCGATGGGCATCAGTCCCGAAAAAGCGCTCGAGAAAATTCTGTTGTTCGTCATCATCAACGACGTCTCTTTGCGCGGGTTGATTCCCGAAGAACTCGCGCAAGGTTTCGGTTTCTTGCAGGGCAAACCATCTAGCGCGTTCGCACCGTTCGCCGTGACCGAAGAAGAACTCGCGGGTGCGTTCATCGACGGCCGCGTGCACCTTCCGCTTAAGGTTGATTACAACGGCGAATTCTTCGGCAACGCCGACGCCGGCGCGATGCATTTTCACTTCGGCCAACTGATCGCGCACGCGGCGCGCACGCGTAATCTGACCGCCGGCACCATCATCGGTAGCGGCACCGTCAGCAACGAAGACATGGCCCGCGGTTCCAGCTGCATCGCCGAAAAACGCATGCTCGAAAAAATCCACGAGGGCGTCATCAAGACTCCGTTCATGAAAGCCGGCGACACCGTGAAGATGGAGATGTTCGACAAAGAAGGTCGCAACATCTTCGGCACCATCATGCAAAAGGTCGCGAAGGTTTAGTTCCCACGCGAGTCTTTTGACTCATTGTTTAAATCCTGGAAAAGAGACGGCGCGTAATTCCGTCGTGGAAGCGCTCATTGGTGGAGCGCTCATTATTAATCAAAGAGGTTTACCGTTTCCGGTGACGCAACGATTCCTGTCTAGACAGGAAATGGTGCGATGCCGGTCACCATTCGAAAGTAGGTGTTCTTAAGGCTCGATGCTTAAGGCTTCGGGCAAACCGCGGGCGTGAAGCTTTCGCTGTTCAACAATTGGCGTACGGCCGTCATGGTTTCAAACTTTAACTTCACCGGCGCACGCAGATTTTGCGGCGTTTGCTCGGCCACCTGCGCCGCTAATTCATCGGGCGCTTTGATCACCGAGGCGATCGCTTGGGCGAAGCCGCGATCCAACTCGATGTTGAGCATCGCGTTTTCGCGGGCGATCACGTATTTGATCATACGAACGCCGCCGTGCAAGCCGCAGAAGGGTTGATCCGGTTTGAAGAGTGTTACGGTAAACGGGGCCACGCGGTTATACTGGTAGCGTAAAGTGATGAGCGGATTGCGGGTGTTGCGCAACCAAAGCTCGTCGGCCGATTTCTTAATGATCATGAAGTCGGGAGTCTCGGCAACGCCGCGGATGGAGGCCACCTCGCACTTTGCATCGAGGGCTACGACCGACATCAGAGCTTCGATTGAACTATTCTGTAATTTACCGGCGGTGATGGATTCGAGAACCGGCTCGAACGAATCTTTAGCGAGCGTCGCCGAAGCGCGGATCTTAACATCGGTCTCTTCGTTGAACTTCAAATTGGTCAAACCGGCCGAAGCAAATTTTCCGATGTTGAGGTCCGACGTGTAGATCAGAAGATTCTCATCGGGGACCTTCATGTACTCAGTGATCAATTTGTCGATGCGTAAACACTTTGAGTCGGTAAGCGCACCGTTTATCGCCTTCGTGCGTTCGCTCGCCTTGGCATCAACGACCGGGCGGCCTTTTTTCAACGACACACGCCGTTTCCCACCGTCGTTGCACGCGGTGACGACAAACGACAGTCCAAGAGCGATAATGACGAAATGGCGGTACATAGGCGCCTCCCGTCTTCTAGAGAGCAAATCGTACTCCAGCCTATGGCAGGTATAGCGGGGGCTCGGGGCCCAAAACGGTCACTTGCCACTTCGTACCCGGCCCAATTAACTTGTGTCCCATGATCCCAAAAATCGTGGTCTGCGCTTCGGGCGAAGGCACCAATTTCGAAGCCATTGTTCAAGCAAGCCGCTCGGGCCAACTCAAAGCCACGGTCTCCGGTTTACTCGCGAGCCGAAAAAACATCGGCGCTTTCGGCCGCGCGAACCTCCTCGATATTCCCCGCAAGGTTTTGAACCCGCGCGACTACGCTGCGCGTTCAGAATGGGACCGGGCCATGCTCCAACAATTACGGGCGTGGGAAGCGGACTGGGTCGTCCTCGCCGGTTTTTTAGTCCGGGTGGGGCCCGAGGTGCTCTCCGCTTTTCCGCACCGAATCGTGAACAGCCATCCTTCGTTACTTCCGAAATTCGGCGGCGAGGGGATGTACGGCGACTACGTCCACGCGGCCGTGGTTGAGTCCGGGGATGAAGAGTCCGGCGTGACGATCCACACCATCGACGGCGACTACGACCGCGGCCAAATCCTGGCGCAGGGTCGGGTCAAAGTCGTAAAGACGGACACCGCCGCGTCGCTTTCCGACCGGGTAAAAACTTTTGAAGTCTCGTTTTATCCTAAAGTTCTCAATGATTTGGTGACCGGTCGAATCACGATCGGTTGACCGGCGGACGCCGCGTCGGGTACGTCTTGAACTGCACTTCGGAGGGGATTTATGCGTCGCTTTATCCGTATCGTCACTACGGTTTCGGTTCTTTTCTTGTCAGTTTCTTGTACGAAAAATTCCGGCCAGACCCCGTCGCAAATCGCGGCCGCGCTGACCGAAATCCGGATCGGCCAGTTCGGTTCGATGACCGGTGGTGAAGCGACCTTCGGACAATCGACCGACAAAGGCATCCGGCTCGCGATCGACGCCAAGAATGCGTCCGGCGGAATCAAGGGCAAGAAAATTGTTCTGATCACCGAAGACAATCAAGGCAAGCCGGACGAAGCTTCGGCCGTCGTAAAGAAATTGATCACGCAAGACAACGTGCTGGCCGTTCTCGGTGAAGTCGCTTCGACCCGGTCGCTCGCCGCCGCGCCGATCGCGCAAAAAAATAAAATCCCGATGATCTCTCCCAGCTCGACGAATCCGAAAGTGACGAAGGTCGGAGATTACATCTTCCGTGTTTGTTTCATCGATCCGTTCCAAGGCTCGGTGATGGCGCGTTTTGCAAACGACAATTTGAAAGTTAAGAAAGTCGCCATCCTTAAAGATTTAAAGTCGGATTACTCCTTAGGTTTAGCTGAGTTCTTCAGCGCGAAATTTAAAGAGCTCGGCGGCGAAATTGTTTCTGAACAAAACTTCCAAACCGGTGATTCGGATTTTAAAGGTCAGTTGACCCGCATCCGCTCGTCGAATCCCGACGCGCTCTTTATCCCGGCCTATTACACCGAAGTGGGATTGATCGCCCGCCAGGCTCGCCAACTCGGCATCAAGGCCGTACTCCTTGGCGGCGACGGCTGGGACAGCCCGAAATTGTTCGAGATCGGGGAGACCGCGATCAACGGCGCTTACTTCTCAAATCATTACGCGACCGAATCAAATAATCTCGCTACGCAAAATTTCATCAAGAACTTCAAAGCGAAGTACAATCACACGCCCGACGGATTAGCCGCCGCAGGTTACGATGCCGCGATGATCCTGATCAACGCTATCGAAACCGCGCCCGAGCTTACGCCCGAAGCGATTCGCAACCAAATCGCGGCGACGAAAAATTACGACGGCGCGACCGGCAAGATCACGATCAACGGTGAGCGCAATGCCGACAAAGATGCTTTCATCGTTAAAGTTGACGGTAAAGGCTTGAAGTTCATCACGCTGCTCGGGCCATAACCGCATGGAAGAGTTCGTACAGCATCTTCTCAACGGCTTGAACCTCGGCGCGGTCTACGCGTTAATCGCCTTGGGCTACACGATGGTGTACGGCGTTTTGCAATTGATCAACTTTGCGCATTCCGAAGTCTACATGGTCGGTGCCTTCGCGGGCTTTTACGGCGCAAATTTCCTTCGGCTTACCGACAAACCCGGTTGGGGAGCGTTCGCGCTAACGCTTTTGATGTCCGTCGTGGTTTGTTCCGTCTTGGGTTTGTGCATCGAGCGTTTCGCCTACCGCCCCTTAAGGAATGCGCCCAAACTTAACGCCCTGATCACCGCGATCGGAGTGTCTTTGTTTCTGCAGTTCGCGGGACAGGTAGTTTTCGGGGCGACGCCGCAGTTCTTTCCGCAAGTGCTCGAAGACCGCACGTTGTTCCAAGCGGGCGCGATCCAGATTCAGTTGTTTGACGTTACGATTCTCTCGGTGGCACTCATCGCGATGGCGGGTTTGCACTATTTAATCCAGTACACGCGTACGGGCATGGCGATCCGCGCGGTTTCATTTTCTTTCCGCTCGGCAACGCTCATGGGCATCAACGTGAACGGTGTCATCGCGGTCACTTTCATCATCGGCTCATCGTTGGCCGGCATCGCCGCGGTTTTGGTCGCGTTAAAATACCCGAAAATCGATCCGCTCATGGGCATGCTCTACGGGATGAAAGCCTTCGTTGCCGCCGTATTAGGTGGAATCGGTAACTTTCGTGGCGCGGTACTCGGCGGGATCATCATGGGTCTCAGTGAGGAAATGGTCGTCGCTTACTTGTCTTCCTCATTGCGTGACGCTTTAGCATTCGGATTGTTAATTTTTATTTTGCTCGTCCGGCCCTCGGGTTTGCTCGGGCAAATGAAAGTCGAGAAGGTTTGATGAACGATAAACCTTCGCTGACCAACAACATGTTCGTGGGATGGGTCTTCGTCATCGCGGCCGCGTTCGCCGTCGCCTTGGCCGCCATGGGGCTCAACGCTTACGTGCAACAAATTTTATTCTACATCGCGATCAACATCATGCTCGCCACTTCACTAAATTTGGTGAACGGTTTCTGCGGTCAGTTTTCGCTCGGGCACGCCGGATTCATGGCGGTCGGGGCTTACACCGGTGCGATGTTAAGTCTAAAATTCGCGCCCTTCCCGGAAAACCTAGGCATTCTAAATTTTCCGATCTACGTGATTGCCGGTGGCCTCGCCGCGGCCGCGGCCGGTTTCTTGGTCGGTATGCCGTCGCTTCGCCTGCGCGGCGACTATCTCGCCATCGTGACTTTAGGCTTCGGTGAAATTATCCGGGTCACCGTACTCAACACCGAAGCGGTCGGTGGAGCGCGCGGGCTTTACAGCATCCCCGGTAATACCGACTTCGCGGCTTGCGTTCACGTCTATCTCTGGGCCGGCGCGACGATCTTGCTCTTGTGGCGGTTAGTCCATTCCTCTTACGGACGCGCGTTCATGAGCGTACGCGAAGATGAAATCGCGGCCGAGTGCATGGGCATCAATACGACTTCGATCAAAGTAAAAGCCTTCATAATTTCAAGCTTCTTCGCGGGCGCGGCGGGTGCGCTCTTTGCGCAGACCACGAACTCTCTCAATCCCGCAACGTTCACGTTCGTAAAATCGGTCGACGTTGTGATCATGGTTGTCCTCGGGGGCATGGGCTCGCTTAGCGGTTCGGTCGTCGGGGCGATCCTCGTGACGATTTTGCCCGAAGCGCTAAGGCCGCTGCAGGCTTACACCGGCGGCGTCGATCTGCGCATGGTGATTTATTCGCTCGCTTTAATCCTGCTGATGATTTTGCGCCCGCAAGGTTTATTCGGTTCGCGTGAATGGGTGCAGTTCAGATTCCGGAGGCCGCGTGCTACTGGAAGTTAAGAACGTCAGTATTCAATTCGGCGGCCTGAAAGTGATCGAAGGCCTAAACGTAAGCATGAAACCGGGCGAACTCGTCGGGCTCATCGGTCCGAACGGCGCGGGGAAAACCACGGCGTTCAATTTGATTTCCGGAATTTATAAACCGACCGCCGGCGAGATTCTGTTTGGCGGTGAGAACGTCGGGCAGCTTAAAGCTTACCAGGTTGCACGCAAAGGTATCATTCGCACGTTCCAAAACATCCGTTTGTTCCCGACGATGTCGGTACTAGATAACATTTTGGTGACGATGCATATGGGTTGCCGTTACTCGATGGCGCACGCTTTTTTGAAATCACCGCGCTTCTTCGCGGTCGAAAAGGATTTTCGCAAAGATGCGATGGCCCTGCTCGAAATCTTTAATCTGCAGGGTTTGTACAACCACGAAGCCGGTTCACTACCGTATGGTCTCCAACGAAAAATCGAGATCGTACGTGCCCTCGCGGGACATCCTAAGCTTATGCTGCTCGACGAGCCCGCGGCCGGCATGAATCACGCCGAGACCGAAGAACTCATGGGGTTGATTCAAAAGATTCGCGCCGAGTTCAACATGGCGGTTCTTCTTATCGAGCACGACATGAAGTTGGTCATGGGAATTTGCGAGCGCATCATCGTGCTCGATCACGGCCAGTGCATCGCCGAGGGCAAACCCGAAGCCATTCAAAATAATCCCAAGGTCATCGAAGCGTACCTCGGTGTAGAGGACACTTCGGCATGAGCGCACCGGTCCTATCGGTTAAAAATTTAAAAGTGAACTACGGCGCGATCGAAGCGGTCAAAGGCATTTCGTTCGAAGTTTTCGCCGGGGAAGTCGTCTCGCTGATCGGCGCCAACGGCGCGGGTAAGACGACAACCCTGCGTGCGGTCTCGAGACTCCTGCCCAGCGAAGGCGAGATTTTACTCAACGGTAAAGACATCACCGGGACGGCACCTCACAAACTCATCGATGAAGGTTTGGTTCACTCGCCGGAGGGCCGCGGAATCTTCCTAAACATGACCGTCGAAGAAAATTTAAAGTTGGGTGCCTTTCGCCGCAAGGACCTGAAGGATCTCGAAAGCGAGATGAACGCTTGTTTCGATATGTTTCCGCGTTTGAAGGAGCGTCTCAGAGCTTCGGCCGGAACTTTATCCGGCGGCGAGCAACAAATGCTTTCGATTAGCCGGGCGCTCCTTTCCAAACCAAAAGTTCTGATTCTCGACGAACCTTCGCTGGGGCTCGCGCCCCGAATCGTTCAACAAATTTTCCAAATCATTCAAACGCTGAATAAACAAGGCATGACCATTTTGCTGGTCGAGCAGAACGCGCGCATGGCCTTGAAAGTCAGTCACCGCGCCTACGTTTTAGAAACCGGCAAAGTGCGTTTGAGCGGTGAGGGCCGTGCGCTCCTCGCGAATCCTGAAATACAAGCCGCATACCTAGGGGTCACATGAAAAATCCGCTTATGATCTCGTTTAAGGCCGTTGCGATCATTCTGTGCGCCGGAGCGCTGTTGCCCGTGTTTGCGCAATGTCCGGGCGAAGATCCCGAACCCGCGATGACGGTCAAAACCAGCAACGGCACCACGCTCTTTGTCTGCGGTTTTGAAGATCGAGACGTCGCCGGTTCGAAAGGCAAACGCGCCTTCTCGGATTTCGCGGTTTATTACGAATTAAGCGCGAAGGAAGAGGCGGGCGAAAAGATCGCGCCGCCGCCGCCGATCCCCCCCGCCGGGGCGCCGGCCAAGCCCGCGAAAGGTGCGCCGCCAAACTCGGCCGCCGCCGTCCCCGCAACGGTTTTCGATTCGTTAAAAGCGTTCGCGAGCACGCCCAACGAAACCTATTGGATCAAGCAAATTCCCGGCAAAGGCTTAGAGCTTGAAGAACTCTGGTTCTTCTCGGAAAAGCCGACCCCCGCGCTAAGGCAAGAAATAACCTGCACCGCCGATACCTGTTCGGCATCGCCGCAAAAATGCATTTTGAAAATGAAGGCGAATTCTTTCCCGAAGGCCTTGCCCGAGTTTCGTAAACGAAGCGCTGCGGGAAGTCTGAAAGACGACGGCGAAGAATTGATTGATCAAATCTTTGCGCAAGCGTTTTTGGGCGACGCCGCGGCGATCGAATTCTACAAAGCTCAACCGGCCAACCTCGATCCCGCGTTGATCGAGGCGTTCACGACGAACAAAAAAAAGTTAGAGACCGGCTGTCAGCGCTAGAGGTAGCGCGCCCGCAGGTGCGCTTTGAAGGCCGAAGCGCTCAAAGGCCCGGCCGCGGCCGCCACCGTTTCCATCGTATGAACCTTGGTGCCCTGACTCCAAATATTTTTGTTTAGCCAGCCACGCACGGTTTCGAAGTGCCCCGCCGCGATATCGTTGCGTACGCCCGGCAGCTCCGTTTGCATTTTTGCGAACAGTTGCGCCGCGATCACCGCGCCGAAAGTATAGGCGGGGAAGTAACCGAAGGCCCCCGACGGCCAGTGGACGTCCTGCATGCAACCATCCTTGTCGTTCCCGAGCGTAGACAATCCCAAATAGGATTTCATTTTCTCGTTCCAAACGCCCGGTAGCTCGGCAAGTGGCCAGCGGTCTTCCATCAAGTCACGCTCGATCTCGAAACGCAAAATGATGTGCGCCGGGTAGGTCACCTCGTCGGCGTCGACGCGGATGTAGCCGGGCTTCACGCGTGAGACAAGTTTCACGAGATTCTCCGTCTCAAGCGATTCGGGGTTCTTCACGAACGGCGCCATATGTTTTCGGATCAAGGGAGCGGCGAAGGTCAAGAATTCGTGCGAACGGCAAACCTGCATTTCCATGAACAAACTTTGCGATTCGTGCACGGACATCCCACACGCGGCACCTACCGGTTGGGTCAGCCACTCTTCGGGCAGGTGTTGTTCGTAAAGTGCGTGACCGGTTTCGTGCAACACGCCCATCAACGACGAGACAAACTCGCCTTCGTTATAGCGGGTGGTGATCCGCACGTCGCGCGGGTTGCCGCCGCAAAAAGGGTGGTGGCTTTCGTCTAGCCGGCCGTTCTTAAACGAAAAGCCGACCGCGGCCATGAGCTCAAGGCCTAACGCCTTTTGCGCAGCCATCGGGAACACGCCCTCCGGCTGCAAGCATGTCTCATTGGCTTGTTTAGCCACCACGTCTTGAATCATACCGGGTAAAAACGATTTCAATTCACCGAACAGGGAGTCGACCGCGCCGGTGGATAACCCTGGGGAAAACTGGGATAACGCCGTATCGTAGGCGCTCAATCCATTATGTTTGCGCAATTCGGCGGTTGTTTGGCGCGTAAGATCTAAAACTTCCTGCAAGTAGGGCAGGAACGCCTTCCAATTATTTTCGCCACGAAGTTTGCGCCACTGCTGTTCACAGTTCATGCGCGCGACGGTGGCCCTTTGGTTTAGCTCGGCGGGGACCGCGGTGTTCTCGATAAAGATACGGCGCATTTCGCGGAGGTTAGCGGTCTGCCATTCGCCTTCGGTTTCGGCGCCGGCGATCCACTCGCCGACTTCCGGGCTGCTGACCAAATTCTGTATGACCACGCCGAGCTCGGCCATGGCGTCGTTACGGTAAGGGCTTGCGCCCTCGGGCATGACCACGGCTTCGTCCCAGCCGATGATCGAGCGAACATCGCTCAAGCGGTTGATCTGACGAAAGCGGGCTTCGAGTCTTTGATAGTTTGTCATGCCCAGCTCATACCGTAGCGGTTGGAACAATTGCAAAGGAAAGTGACAAGCAAGGTCACCGGTCGGGCACGTACATGGATGTTGATCGCCGCGGTTATTTTTCTCGGTCTCGCGGCGGGGGTATCGGCGTAAGCGGCGTCGGTTCGCCCGAGCCTGAACCTTAATCTTAGCTCGAAGCCCCGCGCACGTTCACGAGCGCCGGTTCGGAAACTCCCGGTACGTGCTTCTTCATTTTTGACTTCGGGCCCTTGTGGCCGGCCAGCCCCAAAATCTTGACCGGTTTGTTCGCCTTCGCCGATTCATGAATGGCGCGGATGATTTTCACGTCGTTCATTCCTTCAAGCGCACCGGGTTCGGGCGTTTTCTCTTTCAAAATACAATCGGAGAAATAAAGGATCTCCGGGCCGAACTGATCGGCCTTTGGGTATTTCTTCGCCTTAACAATTTCGCCGTTGCGGCGAAAGGTCAGTTTTCGGGCGGTCGTGTATTCGAACGCATTTTCTAAAAGCAAAGAGCCCTTCGTGCCGTAAAGCTGAAACGCCGAGGCCCGGTCGGTGCCGAAGCTGCAATTGAAGTTTGCGAATTGTTCATTCGGAAATTTCATAAGCACCGATACCGTTTCGGGCACTTCTTTGAAGCGCGGATCCCCGGGGCGGCGGGCGGCGTAGGCAAATACTTCTAGCGGCTCGGCCTGAAAAAGCGTGCGTGCGGAATTGATGCAGTAAATTCCGATATCTCCGACCGGACCACCATCGGTTGCACTTTTCAAACGAATGTTATCGGGATCGGTAATTTGGTACGAGAATTCGGCCGAATAATAGCGCAGGTCTCCAAGTTTGCCTTTCTTCACCATCTTGAGCGCATCGAGGTTCGCCTCCTCAAAATGCAGACGGTAAGCCGTCATGAAACGCCGGTTATTTTTTTTCGCAGCTTGGTCGATGCGCAAACAATTTTCGGCATTTTCGGCGAGGGGTTTTTCGCAAAGAACGTGCAATCCCGCTTCGAGTGCCCTTATTGAATATTCCGCGTGGAGGTGATTGGGTAAGCAAATGTAGAGTGCGTCGGCGACGCCGGCCTTCAGCAACTCGTCGTATTGTTCGTAGGAGTAAACCGCCGAGGCCTCAACGTTATACTTTTTGGCTACTTTGCGTGCTTTTTTAGGATCTCCGGTCACCAAGGCGGTGAGTACCGAATTCCGTTTCGCTCCCTTAAACGCGGGGAGTGCCGCGACCTGCGCGATGTGTCCCAACCCGACGACGGCGTAACGTACCAATCCAGATTCTTTTTGTTTCACAAGAATACCTCCCGGCTCAAGCCGGTCTAAATAAGCAAAGGCAGGACCACGGTGCAGGGTTGTTCGGCTCGGTCGGCTTACGCATTTGAGAAAAATTGCCCCGGTAAACGAGGGATTCTCGCCTCTTGTTCCGGGCTTACGGGCTCCGCCGCCCTTCACCGCCGTGGCACCCGCATTGCTCAATGAGAGTGCAGGAGGTCTATATGCTAAGAGCCGCGATTGGATTACTCACGTTGGTGGGTCTCGCTTACCTCCTCATGTTTGCGGGACAACTTGAGCGAACGATCGAGATCGGCCGCATACTTTTTGTTCTATCCCTAGTCGTCGCGGTCATCGCGACCTCCATTCGGGTGATCAGCGACAATTCACCGGATGAAATCATATGAAAAATCTTTTGTTTGAATCGTTAGAAAAAGACCATCAAATCATTCGCGAACGGATGGCCGAGCTTAAGGCTCTCGTCAACCGGGCCCGCCCCGATGAAGAGCGATGTCTCGAACTCTTTCGCATCTTAAAGGCCACCGTGGTGGCCCATGCTAAAGCCGAAGAATTCGTGCTCTACGCCGTCGTCGAAGAGCCGCACAACGCTCCCGAGAAAGAGCTTCAGCATTTCGCCTACGAAGGCTACGAAGAGCATGACCTTATCGACTTCTTAATGAAGGAGATGGGAACGTCCGAGGAAATCACCTTACAATGGCGCGCTCAACTTAACGTCTTAGGTGAAATGCTTGAACATCACTTAAGTGATGAAGAGGAAGATTTTTTTCCGAAGATCAGTGTTTTGTTGCCCGAAAAGGCCGCGATGGAACTGGGCGAGGCTTACGCGAAAGAAAGAGACATCATTTTCGCTAAGAAAACCGGAACGAGGCCCGCGGTTTCGCTGGCCCCATCCCTTCAACATCATTAGTTCAAAATATTAGTTCAGGAAAACGGTGCAGATTCCGGCGGCCAAGAAATTCTGGCGCAACATCGGAATCCGTTGGTACTGGTGGTGCCGTCCTTCTTGAATGACCTGGCTACCGTTAACCACGATCGTCCAACCGTAACGGCTCGACACAATCTGACACGGACCGTGCGGGCGGTGAATGGGCAGCGGCAGAGCTACGGGAGGGCCGCCGGCGCCGCAACGGGGACCGCAGCCACCACGTCCGTATTGTTCCGCGTAACCTTCTTCAAAACGCTCTTCGCGGTAACCTTCTTCACGGTAACCCTCTTCGCGACGGTATCCACCTTCGCCGATGCGGGCGGCATCGCGATTGGGACGGCGGTACTCAGGGTCAAGTCCTTCGTCCGGTGCCTGGTCGTAACCACGGTCGGGATTGGTTAGCGGCGGCTGTTGTTGTTCTTGTTGCTGGCGGCGTTTTTCAGCGAGTTCGCGTTTGATAGCTTCGAGTTCGTCGGCGTGGGCGAACAAAGCCGAGCCCATGGTCATCGCCAAAGTGAAAAGAATGATCTTTGATTTCATGAATCCTCCAAGGATTAATTAAAATTCCATTTTTAGTGGCTCTCTTGTACATCAATTTTATTTGTTCACCTATACGTAATGTTTAGCGTTTCCGTCCAAAACTTCGACAGTACAGACCCGCGTTAAGTCCGGAAAACAGACCAAGGTCTAGCGTCTTATGGTGAGAATTCTCATATAAATTCAGGCTGTTAAGTCGCCTCGCAAGAGCTCCGATAGGTGTACGGGTGTGTTTATCGTTCTGGGGGATCGATGTCGTTCGACTATAGCAAAAACAAACAGGGTCACAATTCCGACTCGTTTTGGACGTCGTACTCCGATTTGTTCCTGGGTCTTTCTACGATCTTCCTTCTGCTTTACGTAACGGCTTCGATCCGCACCGGTACCGATTCGATCAAATCGCAAGTCGACAACCGCAAGCTCTCGATGGAAAACGAAGAATTAAAATCACAACTCAAAATGTACGAAGCCGTAAAAGAAAATTACATGGAGAAAGACGCCTCCAAAGGTGAAGTACAAGAGTACCAAGAGCTCATGGATAAATTAACCTTGCTCGAGGAAGACTCGAAAGACGAGCGGGATAAGCTCGCGAAAAAAGCGCTGGAGAATGATCGTAAGTCGATCGCGTTGAACAAGTACCAACAGTTGGTTCGGAACATCATCAACGCCAACAAATTGCAAAAAACCAAAGTTAACGCCCGTAACGATTTGATCGACGAGCAGGACACGACGATCGATCAGCAAGGCAAAGAGATCACCACGCTTGCTTCCGAAGTCGAACAAAAGAAAAAGCTGATCGATCAGAACCAAAAGCAGATCGACAACGCACGCGCCGCGCTCGCCAAGAAGAAGAAGGACTTGCTCGCCGCGTTCAAAGCCCAAGAAATGACCAAGGCCGCTTACGAAGAAAAAGTCCGCCAAACGCAAGAGGCGGGGACGCAGAAAATCGAAGCGCTTAAAGTCGTGAACAAGAACTACTCTTCGCAGTTGAATCAGTTATCGAACGAGCTCAAGGGCACGCAAGTGGCCTTACAACAAAAGAGCCAAGAGAGCGATCAGCTTGCGACCAAGCTTGGCCAAGCGGCCGGCGAAGCCGAAGGCTTGAAAGCGAAAATGGCGGGCTTACGTTCCGCGCATGACAAAGAGCTCGGTGCAGCAAAAGCCGCCCTTGAAGCCGAATTTCAAAAAGGCCAAATGGATGCCGCCGAGCACGCACGCCGCGAAGGCGAATTGCGCGCCGACGCCGCCCGCAAAGAGAAAGACCTAGCGGGTAAGCTCGCGGGATTGTCGGGTCAACTCAAAGACACCGAAGGCAAACTGGCGAGCACGCAAGGCACCTTGCGCGATACCGCCGGTCAATTGGCTAAAGCGAAAGAAGAAGCGGACACACGTCGCGGGATCGCGCGCGAAATCAAAAAAGGTTTCGCCGCCGCGGGCATCAAGGCCGACATCGATATGCAAACCGGGGAAGTCCTCTTGGACTTCGGCGAGAACTACTTCGAAAGTGATTCGGCCAATTTAAAGGACGCGATGAAAGACATCATCGAGCGCGCCATGCCCGTTTATTCGAAATCTTTGTTCGGCAATCCGAAACTCGCCGGCAAAATCACGACCGTCGAGGTCGTAGGCTTCGCATCGCCCACCTACAAAGGCCGTTACGTCGACCCGACCAGCAACAAGGCCGACGACAAAGCCGCGCTCAAGTACAACATGGACCTGAGCTACCGCCGCGCAAATTCCATCTTTAATTATCTATTAGAGAATAACGGTAACGGGCAGTTCGACCATCAGAAGGACCTTTTGTCCTTAATGAAAGTTTCGGGTCGCAGTTTCCTCGAAGTGATGAAAGTGAACAAGGGCGCGCGCATTCCGGCCAACGCCGCTGAATTTTGTAAGCTCAATGATTGCAAAAAAGCGCAACGGGTTGTCGTTCGCTTTAGCATGGATGGCAAGAAGTAAGAAAGAGAACGGGTGAAGTTATGAATACGAAAGCGCTAGTCGAATATTTTATCCTCGGCCTGCCATACATCATGGCCGCTATTTTCATGGCGGGCGTGTTCTTCCGTTTTTTCATCTGGTACACGGTGAAACGGCACGAATGGTTCGCGAAGCAATTCGAAATCCGCGTATCGCGCTACATCGAACACGAGAAGCCGGGTAAGACCGACAACGTCTCGTTCTACGTTGTTTCGAAACGCTTGCTTGAGCGCACCTATTACGAAACCTTCGCCGTACGTGATCGCATGAAACGTCGCCGTGGTGACGGAGTCATGGGCCTCAGCGACCGTGTGTTCTTGGTAAAACAGGGCGCCGCCTGGATGGTTAAGGATCTACTTAATCAACTTAAGTTCTTGAAGTGGACCGACGACACCCCGAAGTTGCAGCAGATCACTCGCGCGACCATGTCGCAGAACCCTTGCTTTAACAAAGTGTTCGGCGTTTTCCCGATCGCGGGCGTAAACGATCTCGTTAACATCTTGCCGGGTCTCTTCGTCATCGCCGGTATCTTGGGAACCTTCGTCGGTATCGCCGGCGGTTTGCAAGAATTGGGCGGCATGAATTTGCAGGATCTCGATAACACTAAAAACGTCATGGACCGCTTCTTACAAGAGATCGCTTTCGCCATGAAGACTTCCATCGCGGGGATCGTGTTCTCGTTGATGGCGCACATCTTCAACACGATCTTCAGCCCGGAACGTACTTACGTTTCGATGGTCGATCGTTTTGAAACCTCGTTAGACCTAGTTTGGTACCGCTGCGACAATAACAATTACCCGTCGGGCGATAAAAAATTCGACGAACACCGTGACCCCGTCGAGGCTTTAGCCGAAGACGCGGTGAATATGGAAGCGAAGCGCGCTCCTAAAAGTCAGGTGACCAAAACTGAAGAAGCGGGTCCGAAAGCTTCTTAATGGGCGCGTTGGCCGACACCTCGACGGGGGGCTTTTTCGTAACGATTGCCACTCCTAAAGGCGGCACTACGACCAAAAAGATCGAGGGCGACCAACTTACGGTCGGCCGCGGTGAAGATTGCAACCTCACGATCCAGCACGAAACTCTAAGCCGCCGGCACATGAGCGTGCAGTTGAAAAACGGCCAGTGCTGGGTTGAAGATCACGGTTCATCCAACGGAACTTTCGTTAACGGTAAAAGGCTTAAGGCCCACACACCCGCTAGGGTTTTGCCCGAAGATTTTATCCAACTCGGTCAGAGCGGCGTGCGTTTAAGCGTTTCCGTCGAAGCGCAAGCTTGGAAAAGTTCGACCCCGCCGTCCTTGCCGGTCAACACGCCGGATGAAAACACCCAGCTTAAAGAGCCACCGAAGGACGACACGATCGTAACGTCAACGACGAACGAACGCCGCGCCGTCCGTGATGCGCAAGACTTCAAAGTTCTGCCGCGCAAATCCGACGAGGCCGGTGAGCAAGCCGAAAAACTCGTACAAGACGCGCAAAAACGCGCCTCGGCCTTAATCCAAGAAGCCGAACTCGATGCCGAACGCCGGGTCGAAGATATCTATCGTCGTGCGCACGCCACGCAAGCCAAGATGGACGAGGTCTACCAAAAGCGATTGAACGAAGCGTACCGCTCGGCCGAAATGGTTTACCAAAAATCACAGAGCGAATCCGAAACGATGCTCGATCAAGCCCGCGCGAAATCGGCTGAGATACGGACGCAGGCCGAAGGCTTCGTCATGGAGCTTCGCCGCCGTACCGAAGAAGATTGCGAACGCATTTTAGACGAAGCGCAAGTGACCGCCCGCGAACTCAAAGAGGGCCGTCTTGCCGAAGCCGAAGAGATGATCCGGCGCAAAGAAGAAGACATCATTCGTGCCACGCGCGAAGCCATGGCGACGCGTCTCGCCCGCTTTGAAGAAGACTTGCTCAAAGAAGCCGGGCGCCAACGCGAACTGCTCGAGGGTGAGCTCAACGACCGCCGTTTGCAACTTGAAGTCGATAATAAAGAGCAAATCGAAAATATTCAAAAGTTGAAAACCGAAGCGAGTCACCTGGCCGAAGCCCGTGACCGCGAAATCTTATCGTTCAGAGAAAAATACGAGTCCGAGACCAAACGTTTGGCGGAGCTCGTAGATACCGAGACGAAGCGGCTGCACCAAGCGATCGCGACCGAGACGGCAAAGCTACAAGCCGCCGAGGCCGAGGCCGCTAAGCAAGCGATCAAGTTACAAGCTCTTAAAGATGAAGTCGGCGTTAACGGCAAAAAAATCAGCGATGACCTCGCAACGTTAGCGACGCTCAAAACCGAAATCGCCGCTTACCACAAAACGCAAGACGAAGCGAAAAAGGCGGCCGATAAGGTTCGCATTACGCAAGAAGAAGTCGACGGCCAATTGCTCGCCATTCGCTCCAAGTTCGAAGAAGCTAAAGGTAAGTTGCAGCGCGATGAGCTCAAACATTCCGAAGAAATGAAGTTAGAGACCACCCGCAAGATTGCGGTTCTTGAGCAACAGCTCGTTGAAGAGTTGTTCGGCAAGAAAGAACGTCTTTCGCGCGAAATCGGTTTGATGATCGAAACGCACATCAAAGAACATCCCGAATCGACGCCGAAGTCTATGCGTGCCATGCAAGAGCAACTCGATCGTTTGATGGACACGCAGATCGCGACTCTTTCTAAGCATCCCGGGGCCGTAGAAAAACAAAAAAGTTTGGTCGAACTGAAGAGCCGCGAAAAATGGAAAGCCACTTGGATCGGCATCGCTTTAGGTTGCATCGCGGCGATGGGCGGGCAGCGCGCTTACCGCATCGTTAAGGCCGAGACCTCGCCTATCCAGCGTAAGGTGATCGCCGCGCAAGACGAACGCAAAGCCGATTTAGAAAAACGAAAATTCAATCCGCCGCAAACCAAAGAGATCCGGGAGACCTACGCCGACAGCGTAATCTACACGGAAGGCTTCGTCCAAAGATACCAGAACGAGGAGTTCCAGAAGAAGCTCCTGACGGCCGCGGCGCCTTACATGCTGAAGACCTGGCGCATCGACGAAGAAAAGACCATCCAGCTACTCGCGTCTACCTCGGCGCTCGTCACGATCTTGAAGGAGCGCCGCGAAGCGATCCATCCCGATTATATTCCGCAAGGCCTCGAAAAGATGAAAGAAGCCGAGAACGAAGCGAACGTTAAAATCCGTGCTTTGTTAGGCTCGCAAGTCCGCTTCGAATCTTACAAGAAGTTCGAACGCACATTCTTTGAAGAGAACGCGCCGTAACGTAAGCGACTAAGAACGGCTACGCGTTCGACAGCCACCCCGCACTCGACAAATAGTATTGGTTTGTATGCATCTCCCTCCGTCTGGCGGGTCTTCGTTTTGCAAAAGATATGTTCGTGAACCGCTTCACTAGATGTTCCAACTTGACGGTGTTCGCGATATTTTTCTTTGTTACCGGATGCGGCAAGATGTCCGCATGGCAATTCGGAAAGACTTCCGCACTTAGTGCCGTATGGCCCGAAGGCCCGGCTTCCGTGCCCGTAACCCCGGGCGATCTCGATTCGGGAATCCTCACGCCGTTCTCATCCATCGATCCCGAGCGCGAAGTATGGGTCGCAAGCTACGGCAACGATACGGCCCCGGGCACGCTGTTCCAGCCTAAACGCACCATCGGCGCGGCGATCCTGATAGCTGCGCCCGGTACTTCGATCATGGTCAAGGCGGGCGTCTACCGGGAAAATTTATCCCTTAACGGTACGCCCGGCACGATGACTAAACCAATCTGGTTACGCTCGGCCGACGGCAAAGGCGCGGCCGAAATGCAGGCGCTGCTCGCGGGGGCCGAGGCCCTCAACTTAGCGGGCGCGAACGCCGTACTGATCGAAGGCTTTAAAATCAACGGTGGCGTAGTGATCGAACCCGCCGGCCAAAAGGGGCCGTCGAACATCGTCTTGCAAAATAATCTGATCACCAACGGCTTAGTCGACGGCATCAACGTACAGTACGGGTCAAATCTCTACCTCATCGCCAACGAGATATCGGCGTCACCGAGGGGGCAAGGGATTCAGATGCACGCTTGCCACAACGTGCTGATCGCCGATAACTACATTCACGACCTTCGCGGCAGCGGCACAAAGAACGACGGGATCAATCTCAAAGGCGACATGCAAGCGGTGATGATTCAAAGTAATATAATTGATCGCATCGACGGCTCCGGGTTGGTGCTCGAAGGTCTTAACGTCGTCGCTCGCGTAAACTCATTAAAAGCCACTCGCCGTGCCGCCACCTTTAGTGGTTGCACTTCTTGCGCGCTCGAAAAGAATAATATCTTCAAGACCACCGGTATCTTGAGTGACGTCGGTCTCTCGACCGGTGATTCGCCCGTACATAGAACCGTGAATATTAAACTGAGTTCAAATTGTATTTACCGTAGTGACTGGCTTTACGTTGAGCAAGGCACCGGCACCGGTTTGATTAATCAAGCGAACTCCTCGAAAGCTTGCCTCTAGACCGCAGAGTGCTAAGCTCGGGCAATGAGAACTTCAAATCCCGCCCTAAGCGAAAAAACTTTTAATAATCTTACCGCCACCGGCGATCGGATGACGATCAACGGCGCCGTCCATAAAAGCTTCTTGTTGATCGCGATCTTATTCGCGACGGCTATTTTTAGCTGGAGTTCGGCTTTCCCGGAAGGCTGGTCCGAAGGCGCGGCACCGCAAATCCCGGTTTGGTATTTGCCCGCGGGCATCGGCGCCTTGGTCTTCGCGTTGATCATCATCTTCAAGCCGACGACCGCGCCGTACCTCACGCCGGTCTACGCCGCGCTTGAGGGTTTGCTGCTCGGCGCGATTTCGGCGCTCTTCGAAGTCAAATATCCGGGGATCGTTTTGCAAGCGGTGCTGTGCACGGCGGGCGTCTTCCTGTCTTTGCTCCTGGCTTACCAATCTAAGCTCATCAAAGTGACGGAAAATTTCCGGCTCGGGGTCGTAGCCGCGACGGGCGGCATCGCGATCGTTTACCTGATTGATTTCGGAATGCGCTTCTTCGGCATGAACATGCCGTTCATTCACGAGACCGGGCCTTTGGGTATCGCCGTTTCGCTCGTTATCGTAGTAGTCGCCTCGCTCAACCTGGTGCTCGATTTTGATTTTATCGAGCAGGGCGCCGAACGTGGCGCGCCGAAGTACATGGAATGGTATGCCGCCTTCGGTTTAGTCGTTACGCTCGTGTGGCTGTACCTTGAAATGTTGCGTTTGCTTTCGAAAGGCCGTAAGTAATATTTATGAAAAATTTAAAAACGGTTTACCTCAGCGCGTCCGTAGGTCTTCTACTTCTGGGTTCGGCGGCTTTCGCTAGCGAAAAGTACATGCCCGATCCCGAAAATCAAATGACCGCCAAGGGCGTCGTCACCGTTTCGGTGCCTTGGATTAAAGACAAGGGCAAAAAGTTCGACGTCAGCCTCAACATCCACAACGAAGACACGGACAAAGGCATCATTATTTTCCTAAGCGATCTAGGCTGCCAGCGCGGTAAAGTCCGTGGCGAGTTAAAACACACCTTTTTCAACACCGGCGAAAAAACAATTGATTTCAAGCCGAACGAAACAAAGACTTTCACCCTCGTGTGCCGGGTCGCGGGCGAGACTCGCGGCGATTTCAAATTGTCCGTCGCGAAGGTCTACGGCAATCCGAGCATGGACGGCAAAACCGTCAGCAAAGTTATCGCTAAAGATCTGACCTGGTCACAATCCGATAAGCGCGAGTAAACAACTTATTTTTTCGGTACCAGCTGACAGAGCTTCTTTACGCATTTCGGAACGCTGACCGGCTCGGTGCATTTACAGACCGGCTTTGGCTCTTTGCAATAGCGTTCGAGCGCCGCGTACTTTCTCTCGGAACGTTTGTTCATCGCAACGAAATCACAGCAGCCGCAAAGTTGTACGGTCATCGTGCATTCGGCATCGGTCGTACACGCCAGAAACGGCTTCGGGATCGGGATTTTCTGGCGCTCGGGTTTTTTATCCTGACCGTGGGCGAAGTTGGCCAATCCGGCGAAACTCAAAGACAAGATTAAGTAGGACAAGATTTTCATTCCGGCATCGTAACTTGGTGTGAAATGAATGTAAATCCCGGCAAAATTTGACCGGTTCGGCCCCCTCTGCTTACCTCATCCTTCCGTAGACAGGGGGAGCCATGGGGTGGTGGGGCTGTTTCGCGGCGTTGGTAATCACTTGGTCAAGCACCGGTCACGCGGTGCTGCGCCTGGAAGCCGATCGCGAAACTAAAAAAGCATTTCAAGATCTGCACTTCTTCAGTGAAGGCCGCGGGATGACGCTCTCGCCGGGTTTGATTTCGGCGTACAACATTGCCGTTCCCGGCCTCGGCGTCGTCGACCGCGAAACGATGACCGATCGCTGGGGTATCCTCTTCAACGAAGAGAATAAAATCTCGGGACTAAATGACGTTGAATATAAAAGTCACCGCGTCGGTGTCATGGGCTGCGTGGCTTGCCACAGCGGGCGGGCGGCCGGTCAGTTCGTCATCGGACTCGGCAATAAAAATATCGATGTTCTGCAAATGGGCAAAGACGTCGCGCTCATCGAAGCTTACTGGAAGTGGTTCGTACCTTGGCTCATGAAGGACCGCGCTTACATCGAAGTAGAGGATGCTTCGCTTGAATTCGTCAATTACCTCGCGAATCCCAAGATCGGCAATCTTACGCAAGGACTCGTGCCGATCTCATTCATCCGCGGGTGGTTTTACCGCATCCACGGTCAAGAGCTTCCGGGCGATATGACCCGCGGCCAAGTCAAAGTCCCTCCGCTCTGGGGCTACGGCGAGAAGCGAAAAGCCGGGCAGTTCTGCGACGGCTTCGGGGACGGCACCGAGCTAGGCTGGGCCGTGGCGGTCGAACTCGCGGCCGGGCAAACTCCCGAAGCGGTTCGTGCTTATTACCCGAAGGTAAAGGAAGCCGAGGAATCTTTCTCGCATCTTTTGCCGCCGCCTTACCCTTTCGAGATCGACCCGATGCTCGCCGGGCGTGGCCGTGAGATTTATCTCAACAGTTGCGTTCGCTGCCACGGTAAGTACCAACGGGATAATGACGGCCTACCGGTCTACGAACAACCTCACTGGATTCCGTGGCAAATCGTGAAGACGGACCGAGACCGCTTGAACGGGCACAGCCTCGCCTTTAATCAATTGGTCGACGGCAATCCGCTCAATCAGATCTTGCGCTACAAAACTTCCGAGCACGGCTACTTCGCGCCGAGGCTCGACGGCGTGTGGTCCCGCTTTCCGTATCTGCACAACGGCTCGGTCGCGAACCTTGCCGACCTCCTTACGCCGGCGGCCGAGCGGCCAAAGATTTTTTCCATGAGACGCGCGGGCGACCGCGAAAGGTTTGACGTAAAACGGATGGGGCTTACTACGCCCGCTCATCCGCGCGAACTCGCGGCTATGCAAGCCGAAGCGAAAGCCGGCGCGCGCGACATCTACGACACCACGCGGATAGGGCATTCGAACGAAGGACACGAGTTTTTTACGGACTTGGAAGACGACGCGAAGACGGCGTTGATCGAGTATCTAAAAACACTTTAGTACGCGTGGACCTTAGCGTTTGCTCGCCATGACGCGGTTGTTAGCGGCGCCGCGCATTTCGGAGATCACGCGGTATTCAACCGGCAGCGCGTTCAAGTTCGTTCGCCGTACGCGAAGGATGACCGACAAAGCTTGGTCAAAGCGTTTGGTGCGCGTTAGGTACTTCACGTAAGAGTGCACATGCTCAATTTTTAACGGGCGCGCACTTAACGCGCGCTCAAAGTGCTTCGAAGCTTCTTCGATCTGGTTGGTTTCCGCCAGCGCGCGCGCGAGCGTCGCGTGGGCTTGGGCATCGGCTTTGCCGCCGGCGATGTACTTGCGAAGGCTGCCGATCGCTTCTTTATATTTCTGACGGGTAATCAGGTAATCCGCTAAGCGGGTCGCGCGGCGCGGATCAAACTTCACCTGGCGGGTCAGCGCGTGCTCGACGCACGAAGGTTTGTTCAATTCCATGCAGATCTGCGTAAGGCGTTCAAGACTTGAGATTGAAGATAAGCCGACAAAATCGCGGGTTTGTAGGTAGCGCAATTCTACGCTCGAAGCGAGCAGCACGAAGGTCAAAACCATACCGCCCGCAATCGCGAGCAGCAGGCGCGAATCCGCTTTCTCGTGTTGGCCTTCGGAAGACGCATTCGGGCGGCCCAGCGTGTATCCGCAGTTGTCGCAGATAAACGGAACGATCTTTAAACGTTCTTCGGAGACTCCAAGGCGGCAGCGGGGGCAGTTGTGCTGTACGGACATGTTCTTCCTTCTGTTGTTATCCCAAAACGAAGCGGGACAGTCGGCGGACCCGTGATCACCATCTATCTTTGCAAGAAGAGGGACTGCCTTAGCTCTTAGGTATTGATCTTCGCGTTCCACGTTTGCCTAAACTCCGACCACTGCCCAGGAGTTCGCCGAAGATGGAATTGCGTCTCAAGATGAGATTGCGAAGGCGACGGTTTTTATTTGATCGTTAGGCTAAGAATATTCGAAGTGAGTTTGTGCACGGCTTCGGTGGCGGATGAACCTTTACCGAAAACGAACATCGTCAGCTCGCCGCTCATCTTGTAAGTTCCTGCCGGATAGAGGCCGGCATTAAACATAATATTTGCGGTAGCGTTTATCTTTTCGCCCGGCGGAAGCGATCCCATTTTTTGCCGCGTCTTCCAAGATGCGTACGCAAATCGAACGAGCGGTTCCTGCGAAACTTTTCCGTCCTCGGAGATGATATTCAGTTTAAAATTTCCGCCCGGCAAAATCTCGCGGTTGACCGCGACGGTCTCTTTACAAACGTTGCGCAACTCATAGCTCAGCTCAAGCTTTCCGTCCTTGCTTAGTTCCTGAGTAGGTGAGGCAACGTTTAATTCCAAGCACGCCGGATCATGCACCTTTGGTCCACCGGCCGTGGTACCGACGGGTGCCGCGTGGGCTAGGCCGAATCCAAAAATAAGCTGACCCAACGTAAGTACGAAACAGGTATTGAACATGCGCGATCTTAACCGGACCTTTTCGCGTGCGCCAACCTTTTACAAGGCGCAAAAGTCCGTGCCTCACACCGCGATTACTTGATCGTGAAGTCGTACGTCCCGAGGGAAAAACTTAAGGCAGCGCAAATCCGAGTTGCCGTAACTGGTCGGGCGTCCCTAACGTGTAACGCATCGAATACGTACGGGTGTCTCCCATTTTGAAATTTACTTTTGAATTCGGAAGTAACTGGGAGTTGAAGGCGTAGGCGTGAAATTCGATGTTGCCGCACGCATCGCCAAGCTTCGCTAAATCCTCCGCGCCACATTCCAGCGCATTCTTTGACAGGATTAAGAAAGCCTCGAACTTCTGACCGGCGACCGAAGGGTGAACGGCCAACGCGAGGTCCTTACCGGCAACCTTCCAAATTAGAATCACGTAAGGTACCGGATGAGATTTAAAACTGTAGTGACTTTGATCTGCGCGCACGGCCGCTTCTTTTGCGCCCGCGAGTGAGAAGCCATCATAGGGTCGCACGTAGGCGGGTGTTACCGATGATTCCACGGGTGGAACATATACGCGCAAATCACCTTTACGGGCCGCCGCTTTGTCCAAATAAAGAGCCTGGTCGATCGCCCACCACGACCAATTCTGGTTAACGGTCGCCCGCAAAGAAAGGGCATTATCAAACTCCGCAACGTTACCCAATGCGGTTGCACGGCTGCCACCCACGATCTTCGATTGGCCGTCGTCAAAGCGATAGCCCATATTGAAGCAGGGACTGTGCTTTTCGGACGTCAGCCATTGCGTTTGTCCGTCAATGACCGGATGAAGGTGGTCGGTAAACATCGGATTCCAACCGACTTGCGAAAGACCTGAACTGCCGTTCGCGTAAGTCCCGGCGTAACCCCACTGCTGCATCATATTGCCGGCCGCTTGGTTCACCACCAAAGTCTTCGCGGAGGGCGCGTCGTAAGCCATGTACGCGGATTGCCACGCCGAACCTGCGGCGCTTCTCGCTTCTAAAATTTGTAGCGGTTGGTCGGGACGCTCGCGGTTGATTAAGTTGAAGCGGGTGGCGACCCCGCCGAAGTTTCGGCTAATACCGATGTCTGCTACGGCGTCTTTGCCGATAAACTTGGCCGCGTCGGTTGCCTCGGGAATTCCTAAACCGGGGAAATTACACGTTAGCCCTTGATCTACGGCCGAAAGCGCAGAGGTGTTCCGCTTAAACCTCCATCTGACGTCGATGAAACCACCGGCGCCGATCTCCAACGGAAAAGGCGCGAGTGTGCCGCCGCCCGCGTGACCGTAGAGTGCGTAGCTGGACTCGGGATGGTCGACGCAATCACGACAAGCCGAGACGTAAACATCGTAACCATCCGGAATCGAAATGCCCATTTCATATTTACCGGCCGGCAAGGGTTGCTGGAATGACGTCGCGCCGAACGGGAAGCTAAGCTGGGTCGGCTCTCGCAAGGAAACGACGGCACCCGGTTGATTGAACGGTTGGCCTTTGTCGTCCGAGACCACACCTTGTACCGATCCGCAGAGCAGGGGTGAGTCCTCACAATATTTTTTTGCGTCTTGCGCGAAGGCGGTGTTCACGTCGATATTTTTGCCGGTCTGATTGAAGCTAAAGACAGGCACGGAGAAAGGTTGCAGCGGTGAAGCGACCGAAGGCAACGTGACTTCCAATGGCGAAACGGAAGGTGATTGCCCAGAGCAATTTTGAAATAATAGAATAAGCAAAGAGGCGCCGAAGAATACGGCTACAATACGAGACAATTTCACGGGACCCCCAACGTAACTTGATCGTAACATACGCATTGAACCACCGTGTCCCGCAGCATTTCCTGTTCTTGAATTGAGACACTCGTTCGCTGGCTCACGCCTTGCTTACGTGATCGTCATGAAAATCTTCTTCTCCATTTTTGCGTTACTGATGGTCTACCTTCCCGCTCACGCCGATTTCGAAGCGCTCTCGATCACGCAGTCGAGAAATAAAGAGGGACAATCGTTACTTTGTTACAAGCCTACGCTCGAAGCGAAGAAACCGAATTGCGTCGTTGTTCAAACCATTACGCCCGAAAAATTGAAAGACGATCCGGAGTTGGATCTCGTCGAAGTCCACTTGACCGAGTACACCGTGACCGGTTCCGCCGATTTCGCGGCCGTCATCCAATGGAAGGGCAATGCCAAAGGTACATTTAAAATCGCGGGTCCCGCCGGCCGCATTTTTGCGATCGGCTACCTCAAAGACGGCGAAATCAAAATCGACCGTTTTAGCGACGAAAAGTTAAGCCAACAATTCGACCGCGCCATGCTCTTCGGCGAATCCGACCCGATGCGCCTGCGAATCAAAACGCAAATCTGGCTCGAGTCGATTTTACTGCCGTCGATCCAAGCCCATTTCAACGATTTAAATAAAATCGCTCCGAAGCCTTGAGCCTTCTGATAACGTGAAGATCTACCTCTTCTTTTCGATCCTTTATTTCGGTCTGCAGGCGCCGTCGCTTTCCCATGGTCGGCCGGCAATATACGATCGGAACTTACTCGATTCTCATCCCCAGCTTGTTATAAAAACCAATAACTTCGATAAAGACGGCAAGGACCCGCTCACGAAGATCGAACCTGACGGTCGAAAGAACTCTTTCGGTACAATTGGCCGAATTCTTCCGCGGCAAGAAATTCCGTGGAAACTGCCTAATGAACAAATGATCAAGACTAAAGATATGGAGAGCACGGGATTTCTAATCTCGCCCTGTTTGATTATGGCTAATTATCATTCGGTTTTTGGAACTTCTAAAAGTCCAAACACGAAAGATTTTTCTGTTACTTTCATCGCTAACCGCGAAGCCATTGCGCATCCGGTTGTATGGGGAGATTACGATGTTCAAAAGGAAATAAGTAATGATTGGGTTTTACTTAAGCTAGAAAAAAATAATTGCCTTGGGCTCGAAGTCGGTTGGTTGACGTATGCACCGCTCGATCGTGATAAGTATACGAGTACTGAATTCCTGACGGCGGGATTTGCTGGAAGAAAAGTGCAGGCCTTAAATCCCAACCAGCTTTGGGGAGATCTTGACTGCCGAATCTATGCGTTGGGCACTGGGCTACATCGCGATACTTTATTTAATGATTGTGCTCTCAATGCGGGTCAATCCGGGAGCCCAATTCTCTTCCGGGCGCCCAATGGCGACCTACAATTTGTAGGAATGCAGTCGAGTGATTTTGAAAAAACAACGAAATTTCTGCGCAAATATAGTGTCAAACACGCGAACGTAGCCGTCGACATGCTTCCTGTCCTAGCCTTCGGCGTAGTACAATTGATTCGAAAAGATCTCATAGAAAATAACATAATAAAACCTAATTAATAATCGGGCTGACGGCAGGTTCAGCCCTCTAACTTTATTTACGGATTTTTGATTCCGAGCGTTTGCAAAAATGCCTTCTGATTCGGTTTGCGTCCCAAGAACCGGGTCAGAAGATCCATCGGGTCTTCCATATCTCCACGCTCCAAAATAACGCTTCGGTATTTCAAGCCGGTCGCCGGATTGAGCAGGCCCGACTTTTTAAAAACGGTGAATATATCTTCGGCGTAAACGTTCGACCAAAGATAGCCGTAGTAGCCGGCATCGTACCCGCCCATCAAATGACCGAAGCTCGCGGGAAATTGCAAACCCGTCATTTGCTCCTGGCCGGTGATGTCTTTGAAGAACTTGTCGAACATGCCGACGGTGTTCACCGCGCCCTTTTGCATGTTGATCGTCATATCAAAGGTGCCGAGCAATAATTGACGGGTATAAAAACGTGCTTGCTGAAAATTTTTAAGGTCGATCAAAGATTTAATCATCTGGGGCGGGATCTTTTTCGAATGATCAAGGTAGTGCCCCGATAAGCGATTTAAAATCGCAACGTCGTACACCCAATTTTCGAGCATCTGCGAAGGTAGTTCAACGAAGTCACGTTTGACCGCCGTACCGGACATGCTTGCGTAAGGCGCGCGCGTGAGCGTGGCGTGCATCGCGTGACCAAACTCGTGAAATAGCGTCACGACTTCCCCGCGATTGGCAAAAGTGAGAAGTGACGGTTTGCTGTCCGTCGGTTTGGAAAAGTTCGCGTAAACCGCCGCCACGGGAATATTATAGGAACCGTCTTTTAAGCGGCGACCTTTCGTCAAAGTCGTGCAGGCGGCGTGGGTGTATTTTCCCGGTCGGCCGAATAGATCCAGGTAGACGAATCCGATGAGGCGGCCGTCTTTTTTATCGGTCACTTCAAACTGCTTCACTTCGGAAGCCCATGCTTTAGGCTGCGCAATTTCGCGGAAGTTCACGCTCAACATTTCCGAGTAAACCTTCAGCATGCCCTCGATCACCACGTCGACGGGAAAATATTCGCGCACCTCATCGAGGTTAATGGCTAAACTTTTGCTTTGCAGTTGATACGACAGAAAATCATTATCCCATTGGTTAACGACGGTCGCGCCGGGCTCGAGTTCCTTTTTAAATTTTAAGAGCTCGTTCATGTCGACGCGGTTCTGCGCGCTTAGCTTTTTCCTCAAGCCGTTAAGGAAACTCATGACCGTAGTGCTGTTCTTCGCCATCCGATCGGAGATCCTGTAATCCGCCCAATTTTTGTAACCCAACAGCGCGGCGATTTCCTGACGGATTAAAAGTGCCTGTTCCAGCAAGGCGATGTTGGCCGCACCACCTCTGCGGTTGTACACCCCAAGCATCTTTTTACGAGATTCCGCATTGGATACTCGCTGCATGACTTCTAAATAATCGGTCGCGCGCGTGGGCACTTTCACTTGCCCAAGTTCGTTCTTTTTCAACGAGCCGAGGTAATCGGGGCGTAGCCCGGGCAGTTCACTTTCCATGAATAGCGCTTCCGAAGTGTCGTTACGGTTGTTCGCGGCGAACTCGAGCTCTAAGTTCGAAAGTTTAACGCTCAGCTCGCGGTATTTTTTCAAGCCCTCGTCCGAAAGCTTCATCCCATTCTCTTCGAATTCTTTGATCATCTCGGTCGCCAAGCGTTTTTCATCGGGGTTGCGGCCCTTTTGATCTTTGATCGCGAGGTAGAGATCGCGACGGGTGGAGACGTCGTTGTCGAATTCGGAAAGGGCGACCGAGCAGTCTTGGGATTCCTGCCGCGTGCCTTCGTTCAAATGCACGTTCTTCATAAAGATGTACGTGAGGGCCTCATCGTAGAGAGCCGTTGAAGCTTCTTCCGCGGCTAGAATAGTCGAATCCATCGTGCGCGCTTCGGGCTTTAAGGCGGCAATCGCTTTGTAGCGCTCGTCGGCCTTCGCGATCGCGGCTTTGCACGCCGCAATCAATTCACCTTTTTGGTATTCAAATTTCAAAGACTCACTCGCGGGCCGGCGTTCTTTAAGGCTCGTGGCCGGTTTTGAAGCGCATCCCAAAACTGAGGCACAACCTAAAAAAAAGGACATGGAATATAAGAACAATATTTTAGACATTTTGGCTCCCCTTGAGTCTTCAATTCTTCAAGGACACCGCCCGGTTAGCAAGGGATTAGCAAGAAGCTGGACAACCTTTAAATCATTACAGGCGATAAGCCGCGCCGATTGCGGTATGACCACCGTCAGGAGATCCGAAGTACGAAGAACTCCTTCGCAATTTCTTTCGCTCCAGCCTTGCGCGGGTGAGTTCCTCGCAGGCAACCTTCGACTGTTACTCGGCAAGAATCAAATAGGCACGTCCTTCGAAAAACCAGTGGTCGGTCCAGGTTTAGTCAAAAAATTCGGTTAGTGATCGACGAGGCCGGGGTCGATTTGTGACAATCGCCGAATGAGAATCCGTTTTTTAGCCGGCATCCTATCGTTTTTTATTTTCTCCTTAAAAGTTCAGGCTTCCGCCTTTTCCGAAAATTTCGGGCTGCTCGCGAGCGGTTCGCTCGAAGCGGGTAGGATCGGAAGCGACGATGCGGGTCTAAAAGACCGCTGGATGAACGCATTCTCGGTGGATGCACTCGGCGGCTACCAGCTCGGCCGTTTATTGATCGGCCTTCACGGTGATTACCGGCTTCAGGGGCAAATGACGAGTTTGTCCGGGGCGGGCGGCACGAATCTCAAGGGCGATGCTTTTTTGTTGGGTTTAGGAGCCGGCTACCGTTTCAGCGAAAAATTTTACGGCATGGCCGCGCTCGACCTGCTCGGTAAATATAACTTCGGCCAAGACACGCAAGACGGAAACAGCGACGAGTTGCGCTCGCCGATCGGACTGCGCGCGAAGTTTGGTTACTTCTTTACCGAACGATTTCCGCTCACCCTCGACTTCGACATGCAGTACCTGCAATTCCAAAAGTTCCACGTCGGCGGCGTCGACAACGGTTGGAAAACAAACCAATGGATGGCCGGTGCCGGTTTGACTTATCACTTCGGTGCAACCGGACGTACGACCGCTTCCGCAGCGCAAGTTTCCGAGCCGGTTCCCGCCGCGACTCCGGCCCCTGCGCCGGCCGAGGCCGCGGAACAAAAACCCGCTCCGGCTTCACCGAATTTCGAAACGATCGTGCTTCAATTTGCACCTTACGGCACTTCGCTTTCGGGAGAGGCTCAAGAAACGCTTCGTAAGGCCGCGGCCGCGCTCGCCGGCCGACCCGCGGTGAGAATACGCGTTGAAGGTCACAGCGACACATCCGGCGAACCGACCCGCAACATCAATCTTTCAAAAAAGCGTGCAGAATCGGTCCGGGCATTCCTTGTTAAGAATGGTGTCGCAAAGGATCGCATCACCGTCGTCGGTTTAGGTTCGAGTCGCCCGGTCGCCGACAATGAAGAGAAATCGGGTCGTGCCACTAATCGCCGCGTCGAGATTCACCTCGAAACGGCCGGAGAATAATTATGAATAACGTATTTCACCTGATCCTCACGTTTGCGTTCGCGACCGGAATTACCGCCTGCGGAATTTCGGGGGGACCTTCTCTCTCCAAAGTTTCGGCCAGCAGTAATTCAAGCTTATCTTCTCTCTCGATTTCGGCGGGCGCTTTGGTGCCGTCCTTTTCGAGCTCGGTCAAAGCGTATTCGCTCACGGTACCGGCCGGCGAAAACGTTTTAACATTAGGCTTCAACGCGGATTCCGCAGCGTCCGTAAAGGTAAACGGAGCCGCCGTTTCGGCGGGCGCATCGTCCGACATAAATATCCCCATCGGCGCGAGCGTCGTGAACGTGGTCGTGACCGCGGCCGACGGCAGCGTCACCACTTACGTGATTTCAATTACCCGGCCGTCGGGATCCTCCAATGCCGACCTGACTTCCTTAGCTCTTTCCGCGGGAGCGCTCGATCCCATGTTTGCGACGGGCACGATCAACTACGCCGTCTTGATGAGTAATATCCCGACCGCCTTCACCGTGACGCCGACCTCATCCGACGTGAACGCGCAAATCGATTTACGTTTCAACGGCGGAAGTTATCAGCGCGTAGCCTCGGGGGCCGTAAGCACAAGCTTGTTGCCGAACGGCGGGGCGAACACTTTAGAAGTTCGCGTGAAAGCGGAAGACGATACGTACAAAACCTACACCGTCGCGGTGACTTACGGACTTTGCCCCGCGGGTTATTATTCGAACGGCGTAAACGCGTGCGTGCAAGTGGGACTCGGATTTTGGTCGCCCGCCGCCGACAATTTACGTTACGCGTGCACGAACAAGCCGGCGTCGAACGCCCGCTACACGAGCCCCACGGCGGTCGGCGCGGGTTGTCCTTGGAGCTGCGACAATGGCTATCTCACCACCGACGGCGTAACTTGCCAGGCAAACGCAAATGCGCTCGCGCTCATTTGCAACGATGATGAAATCGCGGTTGGTCTCTACGGCCGGGACGGTGCGATCATTGATCGCCTTGGTGTACGCTGCGCCCTTTATCCCGGCGACGGAACAACCGGCACTGTCCGCAACGGTCCCGATTACGGCGGAAATGGTGGATCGGCATTTAACATTTCGGGTACGAATGATTGCCCCGCCGGTTCCGTGCTTTACGAAGTCGATGGATTTTTAGCCTTGTATTCGGGAGCGCCACGCACGGGGCGTGTCCGTTTCCGATGTAAATCATTATTAAGCGGTGCACTCTCCTCGTGGAGCTTAGGTGGTGGTTACTGGGGTACGCAATCGGATCGCGGCGCCTTCAACTTCCACTGCGGCGCCACGGCCAATCCCTTCGGCGATTACGTCAACGGTCTCATCATCGACAACGCAGGCGGCGCCGCCTACACGGGCGACACCTTGGGAATCACCTGCCGGTAAATTCTAATTATTTAAAGGCTGACGGGGAGAATCCTCCTTCGCGGCCTTTTTAAGCTCCTCTGTAATCAATTTAGCCAGGCAATTCTTCCTCAAACACTCTATATGCGGCCCGATTTCGGCATAGATCTTCCATTGCTAGAATGGTTCGGACCAAAATCGGAGATATCGTGAAACAGCTTATCATTCTCGCGCTGACCCTCGTGACCGCTCAATCGGCCTATGCCCAGTCGGGATGGACAGGTTTCAAGAGGTCCAACGAGCCCGACATTCCGAAGCCGATCCAAAAGGCCTCTGAATCTGTCTTTCGCATTTTCTTCCCCGGCGCGCCGTTCGAGATCGTTGATCTGAGCGATCCGGCGAAGCTCGATTCCGTGATCGAGCAGTACAACAACAAGAATTGGGAGATGCTCCAACTTGGGTACTGCCGCGTACAAGGCATCGCGAAATGCCCCGTCTCGGCCGCAAAAAAATTGGGCGGAGGTTCCGCCTACATCGTTCGCGATAAAAAAACGGTGGCGACGAATCTCCACAATCTTCAACCATGGATCAGCATGGTCGCCGCGAACAACGGTTGGAAGACGGAAGACTTTAAAGAGAAACTCGGCGAAATCGTTGTTCCCGTTTTACTCATCGATCAAAACGAGCAGCCGGTGTTCACGGCGAGCGAAGCCCTAACGACGGGCGAGGCTTATCGCATTAAAGTCATTAACGACGATCCGCGATTGTATGCTCCGTCGGTGAATCCGCGACAGTTTGGTTTCGCCCTAAGCGACTACGTCGAGCTCGAATTCAAAAATGACTTCAAAGTTCCGTCTTTACCCATGGCGACCTCTTCGGTTGCCGACTTATATTTCGTGATCGGCTTTCCCGGACCGACAAATATTTTCGCGAAGCAGGGTTTAGTTGATGCCGACGGCATTCATCAAATGGTTTCCACCGGCTCACGAAGCGAGATAGAATTGCCGTCGAACCCCGGTTCGATGTTGGCTCAGATAAAGTACTTCACCCGCATCACGGCTCCGACCTTCGTGGGCAACAGCGGCGGTCCGGTATTGAACGCTCGCGGCGAAGTCGTCGGAATCTTGAGCTCAGGCGATCTCGAACGACAAATTAACGGAAAGCCCGCCTACTATTCCGAGTTCATCAACACCGGCAAACTGGACGACCTCCAAAAAACTTGGAAGACGGGGCAGCCTTGATTTGAGGGCATCGTCATTTAAGAAATGAACGTGTAAGTTTGTAGAGACTTGCGCCCAGCTGATCAGTCAGCTGCGCCAACTCCGGGCTCAGCAAATCTTCAATCTCAAGAATCGTAATCGATTCGCGAAAAGAGCCATGAGCAATTTCGTAGAAGCGAGCCTTCTCCTTATTTGAGAGCTTCGCATTCCCCTCCGCAAGATTGAGAGCAATCGAAGAACAACAACGAAGATATTGATCTCTCAAATGCACGGGCAACTTAAGCACGCGCGTTTTCCGGTAATAGTCTTTAGCCAAATCCAGAGTTCGAAAATTTCCCACAGCATCTCCAGGAACGAATTTCCCGAGATCACTCTGCAAAAATTCAAGATTGTTCAAACGGACGACACGAGACGAGAACGAATTCGGCACCTGAATACCGAACCAGTATTCGGACCGGTATTCAGTATTCAGATCGGTATTCAGTATTCAGTCCAGAATTCGGAATACCGAATTCAGAATTCCGTATTCAGGAGCGCGCGAATTGGCGGAGAGAGTGAGATTCGAACTCACGGTGACCTTGCGACCACGGCAGCGTTCCAGGCTGCTGGATTAAACCACTCTCCCATCTCTCCGCACTTGAGGAACAATGAAGGATTTCATGGAGATAGCATCCGCGTACGGCGGTGTCCAGTGACCCTTTGTAAAACTAATCCAAATAACGACACCGAAGTGTGTTAAGGTGACTTCTCTTAAGGGGGCTGTAAATGGACAATAAGACCGTACTCGTTGGTAACTTCGCCGCGTCAACCGACACAAGTGATCTGGATATCATGTTTTCGACCGTCGGCAACGTTGAGAAGATCAGTTTCGTTACCGACGCCAATACCGGTCGTGTTCGTTGCCTCGTCGAAATGTCTACCCCTTTAGAAGCCGTTGACTGCGTTGATCGTTTTCACGGCCAGGATTTGAACGGCCAAACGATCACCGTTTCCATGAATATCATCCGCACTTTCGCACCTTTGAAGCTTGTTGAGACCAAAAAAAAACGCGTCCGTCGGGCCGCGTTTTCAAAGTAAGCAAATTTTAGTTCAAAGATTTGATCCAAAGGCAGGCGAACCTGCCTTCTTTCATAACAATCTAATGTAAGCTTGCCTTCGGATCCCAAGGATTCGAATCTGCAACTTCGTCTAAGGTCGCCGCACGCGCGGCGGTTGCCTCAATCTCGAAAACCAAATCTTGGCCGGCGAGCGGGTGGTTCGCGTCGAGCGTCACGTCGTCGCCCAAAATTTCGGTGACCCGGTAAACTTGTTTGTCGCCGTTGTCGGCCAGCATGACCGTATCGCCCAGACTCAAAACTTTATTGCGCTTCAAGTTTTCGCGCGAGCAATGCAGAACTTGGCGGGGATCGTAAAAACCATAAGCCTCTTTGGCCGAGACGACGATCCGTCTTTTCTCGCCCTTACTTAGATTTTGCAGACCCTTGATCAAGCCGACCAACAGGTCCTTCTGATTTTCGTCGTAAGTCAGCACGTCATGATTGAACGTAGAGCTGATCACGCGTCCCATCTTGTCTTTGACTACGCAATGGAACGAAACAATTTGAGCATTCATGGCGTTTCCTTCCTGTGCACCGGAATTAAACCGGTGGATTTATGAACTAAACCTGAGGATCAGGGAACAGAACGTTTTCGCTTAAACGGTACCCAGAACAGAAAAGTCTCAAGATCGAGAAGGCTGGGATCTAAATGCTTAATTACAGGACCGAAAGAAGAAGGGGTCCATATATAGGATAGGCTCAATTCTAAGGGGACGTCAAATTTTCACACAATTACGGCAATCCTCTACCAATTTGAGACACTCGTTGCTATATCAAGCCCCAGAACTGGCCTTGTTAAGAGTCTCTAGGTATTTCACCTGTGTCCTCTGAACTGGCTCCCTAGCCCTTTGGAGGTTATGTGGGAAGAAAATTATACGTCGGGAATTTGCCGTTTTCGGCGACCGAACAAGTGCTGAGCGACACTTTTGCTCAATGTGGACAGGTAGATACCGTCAAGATCATTACTGATCGTGATACCGGCCGCAGCAAAGGTTTCGGTTTCGTAGAAATGGGTTCTGATGAAGAAGCCCAAGCTGCGATCGACAAATTGAACGGCCAAGACTTCGAAGGCCGCGCTCTTACGGTAAACGAAGCTAAGCCCATGCCCCCCCGTGATTCACGTGGCGGCGGCGGTGGTGGCGGCGGCGGACGCGGCGGAGGCGGCGGTGGTCGCGGCGGCGGCGGCGGCGGTCGTTGGTAGAACTTAGATTTCATTATTGAAATTGTCTTAAAGGCTCTCGCAAGAGAGCCTTTTTTTATATGATATTGCGGCGCCGGAGCGGCGGCGCCTTTCATCGGGGGCAACATGTTTCATACGATTAAAATGGGTTTGGATTCGGGTAAGCAGGCCGAAGTGATTTCGATTCTCTCGCGCGAGAAGATTGCGCACATTCAGACGAGCGGTGGCTTGTGCGTGAAGGCGACAACCGAAGAATTGAACAAAGCGCTCGGCAAGACGGCCCAGGGTTTGAGCGTCGAGAAAGTTAATCCGTCGGAGGAAGTTCCGCCCGACGTTCGTGCGTTTATGGAAAGTTAGTTAGTAGCGTTTTTTATAGAGGTGCTGGATCCGGCGAAGTTCTTCTTCGCGGTTGTCCGAGTACCAACCGTCGGCCGACAATTCTTTGTAGGCCATTTCGAAATACGATTTCGCGTGCTCGGCACCCTTGATGAGCTGAATATTTTCGGCGATCTCAAGGTAGACATGGCCACTCACGTTGCCGATCAAGCTCATTTCGTTCATCAAATTTTGCTGAAGGTCCAAAGCCTCTTGCGTGCGGCCGAGCGAACGTAATGTGCGCGCGATGCACCAGCGAATAACGAAAACTTTGGCTTGATCACCTTCGAAGCGCGGGCGGGCCAAAGCTTTTTCGAAACGGGCCAGGGCGTCTTCAAAGCGGCGGAAGTCAAAATAGTGCCAGCCGTCCATCGTGTACAATTGCGCCAGCCACAACTGGGCCTGCGGAATTTTAGATTTCTCGGCCAGTTCCATCGCGGCGAGAAGCATTTCGTTTTGAAACTTAGGCGGGCGGCTGATCGAAAGCATTAGCGCGGCATCGATCGCGAGGTAATCGTCGTTGATCTGCTTAGAAAGATTGAACGCCTGGGTCAACGGCCCCTGCGCTTTCGCGGGCGTCATGCTCAAGCAGAAGATGCGGCCGGTTTCTAGGTAGTAACGAATAAGCGGGCGAATCTGTTCTTCGGGCGCGAGATTCATGATCAACTCGTGCGCGCGCTCCAAAGTTTTCTTGGCGGTCGGTAAGTTACCGAGCAAGGCCAAAACACGGGCCATCTGCGTGAGATGTTCGACCGATTTTGCCGTCCACGGCCCTTCGTCGACGGGAAGCACCGCCTGGATATTCATTTCGGTGCGGGCAAGATCGTGAAAATCCCAGAAACCATCGATGTCGGGGAATTGGGCATGTAAGTCGCGTAAGCTTTCGATTCTCATGCGATCACTGTAACACTGATCGCAAATCGGAAACCGGTTATTTACGGATTCTTGATGTCGACGTTGTAATAGAAGTGCTGGAGGATACGCTCGGCCGTCCACCCCGACTTGGCAAAAAGTTGCGCACCCCACTGGGAAAGTCCGACGCCGTGTCCGTAACCGTACCCCGTGATTCGCTGCCGGCCGCCGCTGACCGAACCGAGCTCGTATTGAAAACTGCGGAGCGGTCCGAAGAGGTGCATAATTTTGCGCGTGTTTTGGCGATCAAGATTCACGACGCTCCCGTTCGTTAAAACCAAACGTAAACGCCAAGTGCGCCGGGATACGCCGCGTTCAAGGTGCTCAATCTTTTTAACGGTGCCCGCGAATTCGAAGCCATACTGTTTTAGTTTGTTTTTGATCGTCGCCGGTGTCAGATTCGCGCGTGATCCCCACGTGCCCCCGGGGGCGCTGCGAACCCCGGGCGCGTCGTTCACTTCGCGCAAGTAGGGGATGTTGTTGCCGCTTTCAAAACATTCGGCGGCGGTGCAAGTGCGGCCCCCACTGTTCGACGAGAAGTATGCTTTAATCAATTCGCCTTGGTACGTAATAACCTTTAGACCGGTGTCGTTAACCGCGGCGGTGGTGGCGGCGCGCTCCACCTTTCGCCACACGCGTGCGTCGGCCTCCCAGAACATCACGCCTTGGTAGCTTTGAAACCAGGTCGTCGGGTCGACGTCGTACGGATCACCGTCGGCGCGTGATTTCGCAACTTCGTACATCCCGTACGAGCGTGCCGCGATCGCTTGCGCGCGCAAAGTTTCGGTCTTCCAACCGGAGAGCACCTCCGAGGGCACGACCGCTTGCAAATATTCATTCACCGAAACGACGTTGATCGCCGACCAACCCGAGGTTAGCGGTTGAATGACAAAGCCTCCGCGCAATTCAACTTTTACTTCGGCGGATTTATTATTCGGCAATTTTTCGTCTTTGTCCCAACCGAGCGTCGTGGTCACCGCGCTCTGCGGGGCAATCCACAGCGAATCGAGCGCGAACAAAGTTCCGTTCACGGAAACGGTCAGCGCGATAAAATCAAAAGCGAGCTGCGTACCCGTCGCGAGCAAAGCGCCGTCGTTTAAACTATAAATATTTAGCCCGCCGCTGTTCACCATGGTGAGCGCGTAAGGATTTACCGTTTCCGGGTAGGGGTCACCAAGCGGCGCGCTCGCTAAGGGGAACATGCGAACCCAAATGTTCCGGAAGCTCCGATCCGGTAAATTGTTGGGCGCATTTTTGTCACCCGCCCAATCTTCGAACATGCGTAAAGTCGTTCCGCGAGATAGCGGCGCGTAGGTTTGGTTTAAAGGATAAAAAGGTTCGGCCATTGCCTTTTGAAAAAACAGCCCCAAGATTAAGAGAGCCAGCACACGGCGCCACAGAATGAGATTTTTAAGCATCCTTAGAGTTTAGAGTGAGCGTGCTGAAATGCAAAATTGTGGACCACACTTCCTAGAGGAAAGTCGGTAAATATGGACCCGGCCGTGCAACTCGAAGCGAACCCCGACGTTCCCGTAATTTATACGGTCGTGCGCAAGACCTGGCTTTCACGAAGACCGCACGCATTGGCCCAGGTCGTGACCTTGGGTTCGTTGTTCGTGATCATTCTCGCAACGGTCGCGCAGTGGAACAACTTTTTTGGTTTAGCCGAACTTTGGCCCGCTACTAAATCCCAAGTATACGCGCAGGGTGAATACTGGCGATTGTGGACCACGTTACTCACGCACGCCGATGTCGGACACCTGCTCGCCAACTCGTTGTTGTTTTATATTCTCGGATATTTTCTGTACGGCTACTTCGGCGGCGCGCTCTTTCCCGTGTGGGCGTGGATCATGGGGGGAGTGACCAATGCAATCTCCATTTATTCTTATCCGCCGGAAGTCAGATTGATCGGGGCCTCGGGTGTTGTTTCATGGATGGGCGGCGCTTGGCTTGTACTTTACTTTCTGTTGAACACGCAGATCTCACGAACTCAGCGCGCGCTTCGATCGTTCGGCGTGGCGCTCATGCTCTTCGCGCCGAGCGAAGCGTTTGATCCGAAGATCAGCTACCGAACGCACCTTATCGGGTTCGCGCTGGGGCTTTTGTGCGGCGGTGTTTATTATCTCTGGCGCAAAAAAGAATTCGACCGCGCCGAGTGGCGCGAGACCGTGATCGATTAGCGTCTGTCCGAAGGCTTTTTAAAAATGGCGAATTCTTTGGGTTCGATACGCGTGCCCGGCAGAGAATAGGTGAAGAGGGTGAATTTTTGTTTCCCGACGCTAAAGTCGAAAGGCATCGGCGGCGCTTGGCCTGACTTGATGACTAACTTTTGCGTCCCGTGTTTTTTGGATTTTACTTCGTAGACGTCTTCGCGTGCGTGCGCGGGCTCGGCTTTTTCTTTCGCTCCTTCGTAAGTGACGACGAAGTCCGCGAACTCCAGCGCCTTGCCGGTTTCCATCTTTTGCGGTTTCTCGTAAGGTAACGGTTGCGCGGCTTGCGCGGTTGAGAAAATAAATGCGAGTGCGATGAAGATTTTCATGACCCAAGCTTCGCGTGGACCGCGCGTGAAATCAAACCTTGTCCTTGCGCCGTGCCTGGAAAAACGCGCTCAAAATCTGACCGCACTCCGGGCCGAGGACGCCGCTCGTAACCTGGGGCCGGTGGTTTAAGCGCGCATCCCCCAAAACTTGGTAAAGCGATTCGACCGCGCCGGCTTTGGGGTCGCGGGCGCCGTAAACGACGCGATCTACCCGGGCCTGAACCAGGGCTCCGGCGCACATGACACAGGGTTCGAGGGTGACGTAAAGCGTGCAGCCCGTTAAACGCCAGCGTTGAAGCCTCTCACACGCCGCCTCGAGAACGCTCAATTCGGCATGCGCGAGGGCCGAAGGGCGGGTCTCACGCTCGTTGTAAGCCTCCGAAATAATTTGGTTTTCAAAGACAATGAGCGCGCCAACGGGGACCTCTCCCTTAAGCGCGGCTTGTCCGGCGAGCTCCAGGGCCCGACGCATGTAGACGTCATCTTGTGCATTGATCAAAATTTAGGCTCCTCAAATGCCATTCGCTTTGTTACACCTGGAGGACTTTGAGAGGAAGGTGATTTTAGTGGCATTGGTCCGCATTCGCGACAATGAAGCGTTTGAACAAGCATTTCGTCGTTTCAAAAAAGCTTGTGAGAAGTCTGGCATTTTGTCGGAGGTTAAAAAGCGCGAGCATTACGAAAAACCTTCCGTACGTAACAAGAAAAAGTCGATGGCCGCCCGCAAGCGTCTATTGAAGAAATCTCGTAAACCGTACTAATTCAAATTTCCGGGCGCGAGCATTTGTCGCGCCCATCTTACGGGCCCCTATAATGAGGGCCCGTTTTATTTGATCTTGCGGGTGCGAAGTTTCGCACCCTTTGTATTGCGGGTGCTACGCATAGCACCCTTTCAACCAGGAGTACTTCATGGGTTTAAAAGAACAGATTCTCGCCGATATGAAAGAAGCCATGAAAGCGAAAGAGGCCGAGCGCCTCAGCGTGATTCGCATGTTGCAAGCCGCGGTCAAGAACCGTGAGATTGAGTTGCGCCCGAACGAAATCACCGAGCCCGACGTGCTCGCGGTCGTTCGCAAGCTGGCGAAGCAGCGCAAAGATTCGATTACGGAATTTGAAAAAGCCGCGCGCCAAGATTTGGCCGACAAAGAAAAATCCGAACTCAAAGTGATCGAGACTTATTTGCCCGCGCAAATGTCGCCCGAGCAGTTGGCCGTCATCGTTGAAGAAGTCATCAAAGCGCAAAACGCGACTTCGCAAAAACAGATGGGTGCGGTCGTTAAAGAAGTTATGGCGAAAGCCAACGGCATGGCCGACGGCAAAGCTATTTCGGATCTCGTTCGTTCAAAACTCGCCTAGGCGAGCAGGGGTTGCCTTGAAGTTTCCGCAGGATTTTATTGAGCGTGTGCGCGAGTCTACAAATATTGTAGACATCATCTCGCAGTACGTTCAGCTGCGGAGGACGGGCAACAACTTCCAAGGGCTTTGCCCGTTCCATAACGAAAAATCAGGCAGTTTTTCGGTCAGCCTCGATAAACAAGTTTACCATTGCTTCGGCTGCAAAGCCTCGGGCAACGTTTACACCTTCGTTCAGCAATTTCAGGCGCTCACGTTTCCCGAATCGGTCGAGTACCTGGCGAAACGCGCGGGCCTCGCCTTGCCGGAAGTCAGCCGTGGCGAGGCGCAAAGAACCGACGCCAAGCAAACGCTTTTCAAGGTGAACTCGCTCGCGGCGCAATTTTATCACGAACAGCTCAAGCGCTTGCCCGAAACGTCGGACGTCAAAAAGTATCTCGTTACGCGGGGCTTGAACGAAGAGCTCATCAACCTCTACAAAATCGGTTACGCGCCCGACGACTGGTCCAAACTCGCCGAATATTTCGAAAACAAAAAAGTGCCGATGACGGTGGCCGAGCAACTCGGGCTAGTCAAACGCAGAACGGGCGGCAAGAGCGGGCATTTCGATATGTTCCGCCATCGTTTAATCTTCCCGATATTTTCGTCGACCGGGCAGTGTCTCGGTTTCGGCGGCCGGGTGTTTTCGAAAGAGCAACAACCGAAATACCTCAACAGTCCCGACTCGCCCGCGTTTCACAAAGGCAAAGTTTTTTACGGGCTCGATCACTCGGCCAAATACATTCGCAGCGAAGACGAAGCGATCGTCGTCGAGGGCTACATGGATTGGTTGGCGCTCGCTAAGTACGCCGTCAACAACATGGTCGCGACCCTCGGCACCGCGCTCACGCAAGATCACGCGCGAGTGATCAAACGTTACACGAACCGCGTGCTTTTACTTTTCGACGGTGACGAGGCCGGCAAAACGGCCGCGACCCGCAGCCTGCCGATTTTATTGAACGAGGGGCTGCACGCGCGCGGACTTTTCTTGCCTGAAAATTTAGATCCGGATGATTTCTTAAAAAAGTACGGGGTGACCGAGCTCCGCAAAGTGATCGCGCAGGCGCCGGATTTGTTCGACCTCGTGACGACGCACGCGTGGCTCCAGGCGAAAGGCAGTGCCAGCGGGCAAATCCAGCTGATGGATGAATTCGCGCCGATCCTCGCGCAAACGAACGATCCGCGCTACCGCAGCCTTTACATTCGCAATTTCGCCAACATGTTGGATGTCGACGCGCGGCTCGTTGAACAAAGCGTCAAGAAAGTGCTGTCCGGAAGTCCGGCCGCGCCGTTGAAACCGGTGTTGGCTAGACCCGCGGCTCCAGCGCCGAAACCGATTCAAGAGGCGGTGGTTGAAGCACCCAAGCCGCTCCTCTTCGATCTGAAGAAAGCGCCGAACAGTGAGGTCGAATTATTAAACGTTATCCTGTTGAAAGAGGTCTATTTGAAAGAGGCCTTGGAGTCAGGAATTGACGATCAATTCGCCCACCCTGGGGTCAAATTGGTTTTTAAAAGGATCGCGGAAGTGTATAGACAAATGCCGAGTAAATTTGATAGTTTATCGGCTTTGTTAGCAGGTGAAGTTACACCGGTTGAAATCATTACCCGTCATTTGTCGGGAAACTACACCGGATTGGACAATGAGGCTGCTCACAAGCTGCTACAAGATTGCATAAAACGAGTTAAGCAAAATTTTTTACGGGTGAAGTCGAAGGAATTGGTTTCGAGCTTACGTGGAGCGGGACCGGCAAATCCAACGGATCAGCTGGAACAGATTATGAATATCCATAAGAGCCGCAAGTCACTCAACCGCGAATAAAATCCTCTTTTGAAGAGTGGAGTATTACCGAATGTCGAACACTACGCCTGAAAATGACTCAGAAAAAATCGTGAAAGAACTCACGGTGAGCCAACAGGAAGACCTGATTAAAGAAGAAATTCAGCGGTTTATCAAAATGGCGAAAGACCGTCCGTCTTTGGCCATCGAAGAGATCAATGAATTGCTTCCGCCCGAGATCATCGCCGCAACCGTACTAGATACGTTTATGCAGGCGCTCGAGGTTAACGGTGTAGTAATTACAGATGCACTCGAGAAAAAAGAAGACGAAGAAGACGATCAATTCTTCCTGACCGATCCCGACAAAGAAGAAAAAGACGAAGAGGAAGAGGAAGAAAAAGAATCCGAGGGCGATGCCAAGAGCAACGATCCCGTTCGCCTCTACTTACGCAAAATGGGTTCGGTGGCGCTCCTCACCCGTGAAGGTGAAGTCGAGATCGCGCGCCGTATCGAAGCCGGAGAGCGTGAAATCGTTCGCGCCATCACCATGTCGCCGATCGGGACCAACGAGATCATCCAGCTCGGAAAACGTTTGGACGAAGGCCGCATCAAGATCAAAGCGATCTTCCGTGGTCTCGAAGACGAAGACACCCAGTACGACGAGCAAGAATACATTCAAAAAATTCACGAGTTGATCGGTCACGTGCGCAAGTACCAAAAGCGCGCGGCGGGCCCGTTCGAAACTTTGAAAGCTTCGCCGTACAATTCGGCCGAGTACAAGGGCGCGATCAGCGAGCTCGACAAAATGAACGCCGAGTTCATGTTGAATTTCGAAAGCATCAACTTCAACCGCAAGACCATCAACCGCGTCGTCATCAAGTTCAAGAACTTGGTCGCCCGCCAAAGTGAATTGCGTAAACGTGTCCGCACCGGCGTCGAAAAATCTTTCTCGAAAGATCTGAACAGCCTCGCGGCCCGTTTCAAGTTGCTCGAAACTTCCGATCAAGAAGTCGCCAAAATGACCAAAGAGACCGGCGGTCTCCGCTACGACACGTTCCGCACCTACGCGACCGTCGCGATGGACGCGCAAGAACGTTTGGACCGCTTAAGCGAAGAAACGCAAATGACTTTCGAATGGGCGCGCGATACGTACACCGCCGTTTGGAAAGGTGAGCGCGAGGCCGACAAAGCGAAGTCCGAGTTGGTCACCGCCAACTTGCGTCTCGTGGTCTCGATCGCAAAGAAGTACACGAACCGTGGTCTCCAGTTCTTGGATTTGATCCAAGAAGGAAACATCGGTTTGATGAAAGCCGTTGATAAATTCGAATACCGCCGCGGTTACAAGTTCTCGACCTACGCGACCTGGTGGATTCGTCAGGCCATTACCCGCGCCATTGCGGATCAGGCCCGCACGATTCGTATCCCGGTTCACATGATCGAGACGATCAACAAGCTTGTGCGTACTTCGCGCTACCTCGTTCAGGAATTGGGCCGCGAGCCCACGCCCGAAGAGATCGCGGCGAAGATGGACATGCCCGTCGATAAAGTACGCAAGGTCTTGAAAATCGCGAAAGAGCCGATCTCCTTAGAAACCCCTGTCGGTGAGGAAGAAGATTCGCACCTAGGCGATTTCATCGAAGACAAAAAGGTGATCAACCCGGCCGAAGCCATCGTGAACTTGAACTTGGCCGAGCAAACCCGCCGCGTCCTCGCCACGCTGACCGCCCGCGAAGAAAAAGTCCTTCGCATGCGATTCGGTATCGGCGAAGAATCTGATCACACTTTGGAAGAAGTGGGCCAGGATTTCAACGTCACCCGCGAACGTATTCGTCAGATCGAGGCCAAGGCGCTTCGCAAGCTGCGCCATCCTTCGCGCTCGAATAAATTGAAAGCGTTTATTGAGTAGCATTTTGACCGGGGATTGCGTTCGCGATTCCCGCTATTGCGCCACCGGTTAAAACTTGATCGGTGGCTGTAAGTTCTATCCGTAAGCTCACCAAAATTATTTAGTCTTGCGTGCCCTGGTAAGCCTCTGTAATTTCCTTTTCAGGTTAATCTAGAGGACTTGGACAGGATCACATGAACGCATTCATCGTCGCTTTTATTCTTTTGTTCTCTTTCACCGCTAGCGCTACCGTTACCGGCAATGCTACCGCGGCCGTAGCTGACCCTCTAATTCTCGCGCCCGGTGAGACCGGTTACGTCGGTTCAACGCAGGTTGTATGCGCAACGGTTCCCTCGCGGCCGGACATCGCGCGGCCCGCTTGTAAGCTGATCGGCGAAGGTTGGTTCGAAAGAACTAAATTCGTTCATCGCGTGTCGATCAATGACGTCGTCGTCTTCGCATCGGAAGAGATTGTAAGCATAATCGAGGCGATCGAAACCTACCGGAAGATGGGCCTATGCTCGGCAACCCCTGCGGGCGTGTGCAAACTCGCGGGACCCGGGCCATTTGCGGGTTCAAGCTATGATTATCGGATCTCGATCGATGATGACAACGTTGTCTATGGTTCAGACAACAAGACGGCTTTTCTAGCCACGTTCCAGAAGTTGCGTAAAGCTGGTCTTTGTAAGTGAATCACTAACGCATAGTTTCCTTTCCAGACAGGAAAAGGCGCGTTAACAGCTGGGGAGTTCCGCTTGGATTCGGTTCAGAAATTTTCGAAGGTGGCTTGGGACGACGTGCAGGTTCGTTTGCTGCGTGAATCCGACGTCGAACACATCGTGGATTACTATTATCAGAAGACGATCAAAACACCTTCGATGGGCTTGGATGTTTCGAGTCTGCCGCCCGAAGAAGCGTTTCGCGAGCGTTACTTAAAGATTGCGCAGGAGCAGTCGCCCAAGTCCGGTTTGCTCGTCGTCGAGTATCAAGGCCGGCCGGTGGGTCTTCATCCGCTGAGGCCTATTCGGGAAACGGATGCCGACTTTCACGCGCACTTCTGGGATCCGGAAGTTCGGGGCAAGGGCATGATCGCCGTCTCGGGTTACAAAGCTTGCGCGTTTTTCTTTGAGCAATTCGGATTTGCGCGAATGCTCTTCACCGTCCCGAAGAAAAACGCGCTGGTGACGGCCGCGGCCGCGAAGCTGCCACTCAAATTCTTAGAAGAAAAACAGATTAGCGGACCGTTGTTTGACGAAATGACCGTCGCCGTCTACGAGCTAACTCGCGCCGACTTTGAAGCGTACAGATGATCAGAACGATAAACCAAATAGCGAAGTAGGCCCGATGATTGAATCCATTCAAAAACTAACGGCGATCGCCTGGGACGATATTCAAGTTCGCAATTACCGAAGTGAAGACGTGGAATCCATCATCGATTACTTTTACGAAAAAATAGTCCCGTTGCCTTTCAGGCATTTGGACATCACCAAACGCTTACCGGAAGACGAGTTCCGTCGAAATTTTCTCGAGAAAATGCCCGATCAATCCAAAGGCGCGGTAGTCATCGTAGATTATAAAGGCAAGGCGATCGGCATGCACACGCTGACGCCGGTCTTGACGGAGCACGCGGATTTCCATGCGCACTACTGGGACGTCGGAATGCGCGGCAAACGTATTTTTCCGATTGCTTGGTATAAGGCTTGTGATCTCTTCTTTAAACGCTTCGGTTTTGAACGTTTGTACTTCAAGCCGCCGAAGGACAATCCGATGTCGTCGGGCGCTTGCCGGTACATTCCCGTGCGGCGATTAGAGGATGAGGTGCTGACCTATCCAATTTTGCTTCCGAATATCTTGGCTTCAGTTTACGAAATTACGCGTGAGGAATTTTACGCACTCAGATAGGTTTTCCAAATAGCTGCGGCGGATCTGCCCGCGGCCCGGTCCTGACGGAAATCTGTAATTTGTGTCTAATCCGCAGCTAGCCAGCGGGTCTCGGGGCGCCTACGGTGAGGGAACTTTAACGAAGGAGTTCCCCGATGAAGCAGTCTTTAAAATTTAGTTTGCTGGCTCTAACCGTACTGTCGACTTCTGTCTTTGCGCGCGAGCGTTTGGTGGATGGACTGCAACCTGAAAGCATCATCGCTTCGGTTGAGATGGTCGGCCGTCCCGGTTACGAGACGCAAGCGGCGTTGGTTCGCAACGAGGATGAGCCCAGTCTGTTGATCGTTGAAACGCGCGGGGCCGCAAATTATCTTGTCTTCGATAATGCCAAACTAAATCTATCCGTAAAGAATCCCGGATCGACGAACGCGAAACTGTCGGTCAACGCGGCGGGCTCGCTCGTTGTGTCCTCGGACAATTCGAACTTTCCTTCGCGCGACCGTTGGTCGCGTAAGTACACGATTGCCTACCGCGACGGCCAATACGTACTGGCGGGCTTCACGCTCGATTACAACGACACGCTCGACGGGCGTAATGATCAAGTTTGCGACTATAATCTGCTCACCGGCAAGGGTGTGCTGAACGGTCGCGAAGTACGCGTGCTTACGCAGCCCGCCGACGTTGCGATGCTCGAAGATTCCGAAAAGCTTTACACCTGCAAAGGCTGGTAACTCACAAGGCACAAGGCTCGAGTCACCAGGCACCGGCCGTCATCCACGTCATCTCTTTGCCTCCGCGTACTATGTCCGATTTTGGACATAGTACGTAGAGGGGACGTGAAAGCTCTAGGCCCGCTTCTGCCTCATGCCTCGCTCGGCCGCAATATTAAGAATCATTCATGGTCGGTCTAAATTCGTCCAGGCTTCGAAGCATAAATTGCTCGCTTCGTGAAGCGCGTGTTAAATTTTTTCATGCTCTTCGAAAGATTCGTCCGCACTTCGGTAAGTTACGCAGTTACATCTTCCATCCTTTTCTCGGCGCCGTTCGCGGCCGCACAAAATTCGGCCAGGCCGTTTAAATCTGCGCTCGATGAAGTCGTCCAGGGTGCACGCTTCCAATCGACGCAAGATGAAATCCGCTCGATCGAATTAGATTTTGCGTCACGTGAATTGGCGTTGCAGCCGATCCTCGCGTTGAACGCTAGGCGGGCGAATGAGAACCGCCAACAGTTGAACGCCTTCGCGCTGGCGCAACGGCCGCGCATCGATACGATGGGCGCAAGTCTCATTAAGCCGTTCTCAACGGGCACGCAGTTAGAAGTCGCGCCGGCCTTCGAGCATTCGCTGACGCCGACTCTAACGGGCGGCGAGCGGGACACTTTCGATTGGCGCTTCACGCTGACCCAAAGTCTGTGGCGCGATTTCTTCGGACGTTCGACCGACCTTCGTCGTACACGTGAAGACTTCGAACGTAAGCAAAGATTAGGCGACGCGCTACTTAGACAAGGCCAACTCGTTTTTGATTTTGAATCCTTATATTGGGACTGGGCGCTGGCACTTCGGGTCTTTGAACTCCAACAAAAAAACGTGAAGCGCGGGCGGGAAATTTTGCGATGGGTGCAAGACCGCTTCAATCGCGCGGCGGCCGAAAGCACGGATCTTTTGCAAGCCCGGGCGCTGCTTACCCAACGCGAATTGCAGGTGGCCACTCTGCAGTCGAGCCTAACGCAAACGGGAACGCGCATCGAACGCTTCGTCCCGAATCACACTTGGCAACCTGACCCGAAAGATTTAGAAATTCCGCGCTCGCCGGACGAGTTGGTTTCGGCTTGGAAAGCGGAGCCGCTGAATAATCCCGAGATGCTCGAGTTTTTGGTCGCCCGCAATGAAGCGCAGGCCGCCGAGCAACGTGCGCTCGAGTCGCGCGAATCCATCCGGCCACAACTCGATTTACAATTAAGTTACGGTAAAAACGCGATCGACGCCGACGGGGAAGTCGCGCTCAAGAATTCCTACGAAAAAGATCACGATTACTCGAGCATCGGCGTGGTTTTCCGCTCGAGTTTAGATATAGGCAACGAACGCCGCCGGGTTGAGTCGGCACGTGCGAGCCGCGATGCCGCCGCCAAAAGAAAAGATGCCCTCAGCGCAGAAAACCGCGTCGCGTGGGATCAGTTGAAGCGTGAGCTTTCCGATTTGGCTACGCGGGTCGACGTCGCGCACCAACTCGTGGACCTGCAAGGCAAGAAGGCGAACGCCGAGCGGGAACGTTACCGCAAAGGGCGCTCGACGGCATTTCAGGCAATCACTTTCGAACTTGAAGCGGCCGAGGCCGAGATTACGCTTTGGACTTTATACGCATTGATGCGCAAAACGGAGGCGAGAGCGCGGTTATTCGCGCGATAATATGAACCTAATTAAACTTTCGCTCGACCGTACCGTCTTCGCGTGGATTTTAATGGCCGCTTTGATCACCTTCGGTGGGGTAGCGGCGATGCAGCTCGGTGTTTCGCGTTTGCCCGACGTCGATTTCCCGGTCATCTCGGTGTCGGTGGCTTTCGAAGGCGCCGCGCCCGAAATCGTCGAGGCCGAACTCGTCGATCAAATCGAAGAAGTTCTGCTTAACGTTGAAGGCATCAAGCAGATGCGCTCGAGCGTCCGCCAAGGTTCGGGTTCGGTTCAACTCGAATTCGATATCAACCGCGACGTCGACGTCGTCTTGCAAGAAGTGCAAACGGCCTTGAGCCAAATTCGGTTTCCGCTCGGCGTGGATCCCCCCGTCGTCCGTAAGCAAAACCCGGAAGAAGATCCGATTCTGTTCGTGGCTTTGACCGCGAAGGATAAACCTCTTCGCGACATGATCGTGTTCGCCGATCAAACCTTGCTCGATCAATTCCGTTTCTTGCCGAACATCGGCGAAGTTTCGGTCGCAGGGTTTTCGGAGCGTAACCTTAGGATCTGGCCGGACCTCGATAAACTAAAGAAAGCCGATCTTACGATCACCGACATTATCGATGCAATCTCGACCCAGCACATCGAAGCCGCCGCGGGCCAGTACGTAGATAAAGACCGCGAGCTGCGCGTGCGCTGGCTCGGTGAAGCTTACAACGTAGACGAATTTAAAAATCTTCGTATCTTGCGCCGGGGTGGCTCAACGATTCAGGATGCCGTCTACCGCATCGGTGACGTCGCGAAGGTTGAAGACGGATTGTCGGATATTCGCCGGTTGGCGCGAACTAACGGATCCTCGGCTTTAAGCGTTTCCATTAAAAAGCAACGTGGTGCGAACGAAGTCGATCTCGCCGACGCCGTAATCAAGAAAGTCGCAGAGGTGAAGAAGACCTTGCCCGAAGGTTACGATCTATCGGTACGCATCGACTTTACTAAATCGACCCGCGCAGTCGTGCATACGACGATCGAAAAACTGATCGTCGCCGCTTGCGTGACCATTTTAATCTGCTTCTTGTTTTTGGGAAGCTGGCAGGCCGCCGTAAATATCTTGTTCAGTATTCCGACTTCGATCGTCGGTACGTTTTTGGTCATTTACTTCATGGGCTTTACGCTCAATCTGTTCACGTTACTTGCGTTAACGCTGGCGATTTCGATCGTCGTCGACGATGCGATCATGCTTTTAGAAAACATCGTGCGCCATTCGCGCATGGGCAAGCCGCCCAAGCAAGCGGCCTACGACGGCGCCATGGAGATTTTGCCCGCGGCCACCGCGGCGACCCTCGCGGTCGTAGCGGTTTTCGCGCCCGTAATCTTTATGTCGGGGATCACCGGCAAATTCTTTTTCCAGTTCGGCGTAACGATGTCGGCGGCGGTTTTGATCTCGCTACTCGAAGCCGTGACGATCACGCCGATGCGCGCGGCCGCATTAATGTCGACGACGCAAAAAGTTTCCCGCTTCGAGCATTTCTTGGACGTGAAGTTTGAGCGGCTCGCGCACATGTACCAAGGTTGGTTGGCGGCCGTTTTAAATTGGTCGAAGACGGTCGTGGCCTTGTCGCTCATTTTGTTCGTGGCTTCGATGTTTTTAGTTCGCAAAGTTCGCCAGGAATTTTTGCCCGCGCAGGATCAGAACTTGATCTTGTTGCAAGGTCAGTTGCCCCCCGGATCTTCACTAGAAACCACGAGCACGGCCGCGAACAAGATCGAAGAGATCGTCAAAGCCATGCCCGAGGTCGAAGGCTATCTAATGTCCGTCGGGGGCGGGGGCGGCGCTTCGAACGTGAACCAGCTCTTCATGCCGATCACGCTTACGCCGCGCGAAGGCCGATCGGTTCCGCACACCAAAGTGATGGACAATATCCGCGCCGGCTTAAAGGACTTAAAAGATATAAAAATCTCGCTGCGGGACGTGTCCTCGCGGGGTCTGACGACGGGCCGGCAGTTCCCGCTGTCCATGAATATTATGGGGCCCGATCTCAACGTGCTCGACGAAAAATCCAAAGAGATCATGAAGCGGTTAACCGACGAAAAGTTGGCGCAAGATTTAGACACCGACTTCCGTAAAGGAATTCCGGAATTGGAAATCGAACCCTTGCGTGACCGTTTAGCTTCACGCGGGGTAAGCGTCGAAGCCGTGGCGGTTACGCTAAATGCGGCGTTGGCCGGGCTTCGCGTCAGTCGTTACACCGCCGGCGGGCGACGTTACGATATTCGCATCAAAGTGCCCGACGAACAGGTCACCGCGCGTGCCGATATTCAGAAAGTCGCGGTTCGCAACCAATTCGGAAACATCGTCGCGATCGGCGATCTAGTAAAGATGGAAGAAAAGGGGACGATCCAATCCATCACGCGCATCAACCGGCAGCGCGCGATCGGGATCTTCGGCCAGCTGACCTCCGGGCAATCGCAGTCAAAAGTTTTAAATCGCGCCGAGGAAATTGCGCGCGAAATTTTGCCCGAGGGTTACACCGTCAGCCTCGAAGGTGCGAGCGCGGGCCTAAGCGAAAGCTTCAGCAGCTTAACGATCGCGTTGGCGATGGGCATATTAGTCGCCTACATGGTGTTGGCGATTCAGTTCAACTCGTTCCTGCATCCGATCTCGGTTCTTATGGCATTACCGTTCAGCGTGACCGGGGCGTTGCTGGCGCTTTGGGCGTTCGACGTTTCGCTTAATCTTTTTAGCTTCATCGGTTTGATCGTTTTGATGGGTATCGCTAAGAAAAATTCGATCTTGCTCGTCGAGTTTACGAATCACGTGCGCGACCGAGAGGGCAAAGACGTGCTCACCGCGCTGACCGAAGCTTGTCCCGTGCGCCTGCGCCCGATCTTGATGACTTCGACCGCGACGGTCATCGCGGCGACGCCGTTGATTTTCGGGAATTCGATGGGGCAAGAAACGCGCACGCCGATGGGTTTAACCATCGTGGGCGGAACGATACTCTCGACTTTTTTAACCTTGTTCGTGGTGCCGGCGATTTACCGTGTGCTATCGAATTTTGAAGGAGTCCGCGAGACGTCTTACGACTACGATGCGCCGAAGTCGAGTAGCGGTGGAACACCGGCTCCCGCGCCGGCCGCGCACTAGGCGGCCGATTTCTCGACGATCGTGAGCTTCGGCTTTACGCTTTCTTCGCGTTGTTTCACCGCGAAGCTGGTGGCCAAAACAAGGCAGACGGCAAGCGGGTCGAAGACGATGACGAATAGAATGATCAGCCAAGTCGCGACCTTGTCCGTCTTCGCGCCGAACATTTCGGCGACGAAGATGATGGGTCCGATTTCCATTTGGTACGAAAGCTTCTTCAAGCTTTCGGTACGCATCTTCATTTGCACTTCGATGGCTTGTCGTTGCAAAGCTTGAAAACGGGGTTCGAGTTCTTTCTGTAAGTCTAAACGGCGAGAGACGCGGCTTTCGGGAATTTCGTCGAGCGTTTTTTGTAAACGATTGAGCTCTTCTTGCGTTTTCTTACCTTCGGATTCGATGTACTCGATGCGGGTAAGCGTGTTCTTAAGTTCCATCGACGTATGTTGAAACGCGTACGAAAGATAACCGAAGATACCGAGCGAAGTGATGCACATGAGGATACCGACGGCGGCGCTCATGTAGAACTTCATGATGAAGTGCATCTGGCCCCAGTTGCGGTGCAGGAAGCTGGCCGAAACCATCTTCGCTAACTCCAGTGCGCAACCCATCACGAGGACCGCGGTCGCGGCACCCGAGAAAAGTTTCATTAATCCGGAAATGGAAAAGTAAGCTCCGGTGACGGAGACGACACCGGCGGAGAATCCTAAGAAGATAATATAAACGATGTTCATATTAAGAATATCGGCAGACGGTCCAGACACCTGAATGGTCTCTGGACCTATGGACGGGGACTATTTGCGTTCGATCTTTACCGTTTTCAAGACGACGTTCTCAACCGGCTTATCACCGGGAGCCGTTTTGACTTTCGAGATCTTTTCAACGATGTCGTAACCCTCGATCACCTCGCCGAAGATCGCGTGCTTGCCGTCTAGCCAAGGCGTCGCTGCAACGGTCACGAAGAACTGGCTGCCGCCCGTGTCGGGTCCTGCATTCGCCATCGACAAAATGCCGGGCTTTGAGTGCTTTAGCTTAGCGTTGAACTCGTCTTTAATCTTGAAGCCGGGGCCACCCGTGCCGCGGCCTTCGGGATCACCACCTTGAAGCATGAAATTGGGAATTACGCGGTGGAAGATCGTGCCGTTGTAGAGCGGCTTCTTTTCTTTCTTGCCGGTTTTAGGGTCGGTCCACTCGGTCGTGCCTTCAGCCAGACCTACGAAGTTTTCAACCGTCTTGGGGGATTCTTCGTTGAAGAGTTTCACTTTGAAAGTCCCCATGGACGTTTCCATAACTGCGATCATTTGTTTTCCTTTCGGTTTGGCTTTCTCTTCATTTTTCTTATCCGCCGCCCAAACATTGGTGGTGGCCATAAAAAAGAGAACGCTCATCGTTAAAATGCGATTCATAAACCCTCCCGGTTATTCATCAAAGAACGTATATTGGTCATGAATCGGCCCGGCAGCAATCATTCCGGCAATCTGACAAAGCGCAGCGTTTCCCGTGCATTTTCGGGGGGTAGAGTCCCCGGATTATGAGAGAAAAGACCGCCCTCTACCTCTTGATCCTTGCGCTATTTCTAATCGTCGCGATTGATGCCGTCCCGCTCGCGACGGGTGAACCCCGGGCTACCATTAGTTACATCGAATCGATCGTCGATGCTTCGGTGGTGGTGCTGATCTACTTAACGATGAAAGGCGAATTAAATTTTCGCACGAAGGTCATCAACATGGCCGCCCATGATCTGCGCAGCCCGCTGGGGATCATCCGTGGTTACTCGGAAATCATTCTCGAAAAAAGCACCACCGCGGAAGCCGAGCTCGACATGGTTCGTCGCATTCACATTAAAGCCGACGAGCTTTTGCAGTTGGTGGACGACTTGCTGGACTCCGCAGTTTTAGAGCGTCGCCAGGTCACCATGGTGAAAGAACATTGTTCCTTGAAATCGATGGTGAGCGTGGTCGCCTCTGATCTCGAAGAGGCGGCTAAGCGTAAAAATCAAAGATTCACCTTTCACGCGGTCGAAGATCTGAAAGTACACACCGACGCGGCAAGGATGAAGCAGGTGTTTCAAAATTTACTTAGCAACGCGGTTAAGTATTCCCCGCAGGGTAGTGAAGTGGCCATTCACATCGAGCGTGAAGGTGATCTCGCGCGGGTAAAGGTTAAAGATGAAGGGCCGGGTCTTTCGAAATCAGAACTGCCGCTGGTCTTCGATTCGTTCACAAAAATTAAGAAGGTCACGACCGGTGGTGAAAGTTCCACCGGCCTGGGTCTATCGATCTGTAAATCACTGGTGGAACTTAACGGCGGGAAAATTTGGGCCGAGAGTGCCGGTCAAGGTAAGGGCTCAACTTTCATCGTCGAGCTACCCACCGTTTAATCTTGAATTAATCTTTGTCCATGACGAGCATAACCGTCGATTTTGATGCGTTCGCGTTTGTACGCGCGGTCGTAGTGTCGGGCATGCCGGCGCGCTCTAACGATTTCTTTAAGCGGGCGTCCGACGTGTTGAACAATTTCGCCATGGCGCCGGGGCGCTCGGCCATGCTGTAGGTATCGATGCTTACGTTATTGGTCTTCGCTTTGATGTAGTCTTTCATCGCGCGGTTACGTTTGTTCACCAATTCGCGTTGGGCGCGGGGCAATTCTTTTTGCGCATCGGCCGGATATTCGGCGTCGCCCCAGGTAAGTACTTTTATGCCGTCGATCTTGCCGGCGGCGGCCGCGTTTGCGAGCAAGCGGTCGAGGTCGGCACGCGCGGCCGTCGAAATGGCATCTGAGCCTTTCGCAAATTTCACATCGGTGACGTACGAAACGTCTTCGGCTTTCGCAACGGCTTTGGTCTCGGGCGCGATCGGCGCGGTTTCGGTTTTTTGGCTGGTGCTGCAGGCCGAAGCGAGGACGATGATCGCGGGTAAGGCGATCCGGTGACGAAACATGATTAACTCCTTAGTTATTAAGCCGCGGAAACCCCGCGTGCGCCTGTTGAAGATACAAGAAGCGGTCCAGCGCTACCGGCCCGTTATTAGATCGAATCTGGGAATATTGCCCCTTTCCCAATTTGAGATTCCGAATTTACGACTCATTCTTGGACATTGGGCCGGATGCACGCGAGATGCGCGTAAAAGTTCGCTATAATGAAAGCTCTTTGGGGGTCTCATGGGGTTGCTTCGGCTAGTTACGGCCATCGGTTTTCTTTTGTCTTCATCCAACGTGTTCGCGCAGGAATATGTTCCGGGCGAAATCATCGTTAAGCTTAAAGGTCAGCCCGGCTCGGGGGCGGTAATGGGCAAAGCGGTCGCGAAATTTTCTAAGACGATGGAAGTCCAAGATCAATGGGCCGGCTTGAACATGGCCAGCTTTCGCTTGAGCAAAGGCCAAACCGTTGAACAAGCGGTAACCGATCTCAAAAAAGATCCCGACGTGCTTTACGCCGAACCCAACTACATATTCCGCAAATCGGCCGACACGGGCATGCATCAATCCTTTAGCGCCGCCGAGATTCAGGCCGCCGCCGTCAGTGCTTCGAGCGCAAGCTTAGCGACGGCCGCGCCGATCGGTGTTCAAAGCATCTGGAATCGTTCCGATTCACCGGTACCGGCTAAGCGGCCGATCGTCGCCATCATCGATTCGGGATTGGATATTACCCATAGGGTTTTCACCGACTCGAATGCTTTATGGGTCAACACGCGTGAAATTCCGGGTAATAAAATCGACGATGACAACAACGGTTACGTCGACGACGTCAACGGCTTCAACTTCGTGGCCAATACCGGGCAAATGATCGATGACGACGGGCACGGCACGCACTGCGCGGGCATTGTCTTGAGCATGGACCAAAATATTTTCGCGACGCCGTTAAAGCAGAGCAAAGTTTTGATCATGCCGTTGAAGTTCTTGGACAACGCGGGCGCCGGCGCGACTTCGAACGCCATCCGCGCGATTTACTACGCCGTGAGTAACGGCGCGACCGTGCTGAACAACTCGTGGGGCGGTGCCGCTTATTCGGAGTCTTTACGTGAAGCGATCGCGTACTCTTATAATAAAGGCGCGCTCTTCGTCGTGGCGGCCGGTAATGCGCATAACAATAATGACGTCGCGCCCTCGTACCCGGCAAACTACGATGTGCCTAACGTCATCTCCATCGCGGCGACGACCGACCGCGATGACCTTGCGCCGTTTTCTAATTTCGGCGCCAGCACCGTTCACCTCGCAAGCCCGGGCGTTTACATTTTAAGCACTATGCCGAACGGCACCTTCGGTACTTCGAGCGGTACGAGCATGGCCGCGCCTTTCGTGGCCGGCGCCGCCGCGCAAATCAAAATCGAATCGCCGAATATGCTCGGGTTTCAAATGAGGTCGATTTTGATGGCGCATAAGACGCCGATAAATAAGTTGAACGGAATCGTTTCGACCGCCGGGCGCCTCGATGCTTTCCAGGCGGTCACTTTCGCGATCACCGCGCCCGTCGAAACATCGCAACCCGCTTTCGATCTTACGCCCGGCCGAGAAATCGCGTCGGCGACCGGCGGTTGTGCCGCTTCAAAGTCGATGCAGAACGGCATGAACCCGTTCAGCGCGGCCGCCATCGTGGCCTTTATATTAGCCCAACTCGCCGGCTTGCTCTTTATGCGGATGCGCGCTTCGAAGCGCGTGACGGTAGCAGAGCAAGAATAACTCCGACGAACGCACCTCCGAGATGCGCGAGGTGTGATACCGAGGAAACGCCGCCCACCTGATAGGCGGCGCCCACCGCTTCTTTCACCAAATAGAACCCACCAAAAAACAAAGCCGGTACGGTAAACGGCCGGAAAAAAATCATAAAGACGAACCGACGATACGGGAATCTCATCAAGTAATAAGCAATGAGCCCGCTGATTCCGCCGCTCGCGCCAACGCCGGGTATATCCGCTAGACGCGGGTCCATCAAATCGGCGATCGCATCACCAACCAACGCCGCTCCGAAAAGTAAGAGTAGGAATTTAAACTTACCTAAGTTGTCTTCGACGTTGTCGCCAAAAATCCATAGGAAATACATATTAAAGAAAAGATGCAGCCACGAGCCGTGGATGAAGAACGAAGTGAAGGCGGAGATAATATTGGCGGGAAAAGGAGCGTTGCCGAGGTGCCCGAATTGCTTGAGTGCGTAGTCCATGTTTTGAAATGCGAGCGTGCTGCAAACGATGCAAAGACCCATGATGGTCCACGTCAGCCAGGGCGTTCGGTGAAAAAAGTCATTATCTTGTTCGACCGGCAGGCCGACCAGCGTAATCAAGGTCTTTGCCAGCGGCATTTTCGCGGCCGAGTTGAAGTCTAAAACTTTGCTCGTCTCGAGGCTTGAAAGATCTTGGCCTTCGCCGCTATCTAGCCAAAGCACTTCGCACCGGCGGCAAAGGTCTAATTCAAGCTCACGCACGCCGTGATCTTTCATAAGAGTTTGCATCGGGGCTAAGCAGTGCGAGCAGTTAAGCGTACCGGCCGGCGCGTTCTCAACGCCTTGCCAAAGGATGTCGACCTCGTCGGGCGGCATGAATTGCTTCAAGACCGGAAATTCAATCGCGAAACCAAAACATTTCGTACACGAGTACCGCATGACCCCGCGGTTCTCGCGTTTGATTAATTCTTTCGCGCAGCGTGGGCAGGCGGGTCTAATCATCTTTTCTGCTCGTTTTTACGAATGCGCTTTTTTCGAGCTTCTGAAGCTCGGCGATTTTCTCGCGCAGCAGGGCCTGGAGCGCGGCACGCAGGTAAGGTTCGATCTCGTCGTCGGCACTGCCGGTGTTCGACACGATTTGCGCGTACAACTTGTGCGTCTCCGGATTCACGTTGAGCGTGACCCGGTGTTCACCGAAGTAATCGTCGAGCAGATCGCGAATTAAACCGCTTAAGTTTACTCCGTCTTTTGTCAAACGATCGTATTGATCTTCGCGAATCATCAGGCTTATTCGCTTCAATGTCTTTTCCATCACCAAACCTCCCGGACCCGTGCTATGGGCAGATACATACCGTTATATCGGCTTATGTAGTCTACTATATTAGTTTGTCTCATTTTGAGATCATATGCGCATTTATGTAGCTATATGTCGCTAGGCATAATACTATGTATGTATACATAGGGGGTACACGATGAGTTTAGTAGTTGTTGAGCAAATGGGTGGCGAAGGTTACGACGGTTAGTCCGCCGGCCTTAGGTGGCCGGTGCCTTGTCTTTGAAGCGGGGAAGGATCCCTGCGTAGTCTTCGACGTTCCAGAAAGTTACCGATTCAATGCGATGGCCTTGCACGTAAATCAGATCGTTAGCGCCATCGCCTTCATTTACCGTCTCGAGCGCAAATAAATAAGACTTCTCGGCCGTTTCCGGCGGGGTCGTGTTTAAGAGATAGCCCCGGAACGTATTTCCGGAAATCATCACCACCGTAACGATCGGCCCGACGAAGTCTTGCTTCTTCGGATGACTGATAATCATCGCGAGATCATCGAGCGCTTCGCAGGGACTAACGGGATAATACTTTTTGCTGAGCTGTTGGCGAGTCATCATATGCAACCATCATAATTGTGTGAGCTAAGCCGCGGTAGAACAATGCTTCCCGCCTGGACCTTCGTCTTTATTGAGCGTGCCGGCTCATCCCGCCTTAAGGATATTCCGATCTGAATATACATCTCAGCCGGAGGACCCATGAGCAGAGCCGCGACCGCAAAAATCACAACCCTGGATTACCGCCAAGAAACGGGACCGTTGCGTGCACTGCTTTTAGACAACGACGTTTCCGAAATCATGGCGAATAGCTGGAACGAGATTTTCTTTGAACGCAACGGCGTGATTGAATTGGCGCAAAACCACTTCGATAGTCCGACGGCGTTTGCCCAATGCATCCAATCCTTGTGCGTCTTCGCCGGTAAGGAAGTAAACCGCCGGAACCCGTTCTTAGATGCGCGCTTGCCCGATGGCTCGCGCATGAACGTGGTCGTACCGCCGGTGGCCTTCGGCGGGCCGGTCCTCACGATTCGTAAAGCGATCAATTCACTTATGGATTACCGGGCCTTAATCGAACGCGGCGCTTTGACGGATAAAGCCGTTTATTTCCTCAATAAGCTGGTCGATGCCAGACAAAATATCGTTATCACGGGCAGCAGCGGCAGCGGCAAGACGACGATGCTGAGCGTACTCACGTCGTTCGTCGACGGCGCGCAACGTTTGATCGTGGTCGAAGATACGACCGAAGTAAAAATACAGGTTAAAAACTTCGTTCGTATGGAACTTCCGCAAGCGGGAATGTCCGACGATCAAATCACGATGAAAGATCTTTTGAAAAACGCGCTTCGCATGCGGCCGGATCGTTTAATCGTGGGTGAGTGCCGGGGCGCCGAAACCATCGACATGATTTTGGCGATGAACACGGGTCACGAGGGAAGCATGACGACGATCCACGCGAACTCGGCCACCGACGGCTTAACGCGAATGGAATCGATGGTACTTCACTCGGGCACGCAGCTTCCGCGCGCGCTGATCCAACAAAATATTTCGACGACCATCCAGTACGTGATGCACACCGATCTCGGACCCGACGGCAAACGCCGTTTGGACGAAGTCTTGGAGCTACGCGGTTGGGAAAACGGAAACTACGTGACGGCGCCCATCTTTAAGTGGAATCCGAAAGATGGACTTGTATCGACCGGCAAAATTCCGCAGATTGCGAAAGAGAAGCCGGTGCCGGGGATCAAATTCCCCGAGCGCTTTTTTGAGCCCGGCGTAAAGGTCAAGTTCGGCTAATCTTTAATTATTTAGTGATCGTGCTGGTATCGATGACGATCCGGCGCTTAACGCTTTGATCAGAAGCCGGGCGGCGCGTGAAGCCGCGGTTCTTCTTTTTCGAAGCGCGCTCGGCGCTGATCTGTTCTTCGTTCGATGCGCTCAAAGCCTTCGACAAATCGAGCATCTCGCGTGCGCTCGCCGTTGCCGTAACCGAGACAACCATCGTAAGTAACATCGCTTTAACAACCCATGATTTCATAACAACCCCCATGAATACAATTTACCGGTTTGTGCCCAATCTCACGACTGACAAAAGCGTCCGTTAGCGACCGGGCAGGTTTGTCCCGGGTTGAGACGGGCTCCCGTGAATTTCAAACCGGTCGGTTACGTCAGCCCCGGTTTTTGCCGATAAAAAGGTATGGCAACCGACTTCAAACAGCTTCTAGAAAAATGCGAAGAATACCTCCGGGCGGGTCACGTGGGCAAAACGGCCCAGCTGGTCGCGCACCTCAATCTTTCACGCGTACCGCGTGAGTGGCGTTTGCCGCTCGCGAAGGTATGTCGAAGGGCCGGCCACACCTCGCTCGGCTTGAAATTGTTGACGGCCACGGTCCTCTCACCGCAAAAGAAATTGAGCACCGTTCCCACGCCGCAAGAGGTGAGCGAATACGCCGTGCTCCTACAGCGAAACGGCTCGGTTGATGAAGCGCTCAGAATTCTAGACAAAGTCGACTCGAAGAGCGTGCCCGAAGCCGAACTTTACCGGGCATTTTGCTATTTCAATCGTTGGGATTACCTTAGCGCTATACCGAGGCTTGAAAAATACTTAGCGGCAACGCCCGCCGGCTACGCGCAACTCACCGGGCAGGTCAATCTTTGCGCCGCCTTCGCGATGACACGTAATCATGAACAAGCCTTAGCGTTGCTTGCACCCGCCATGGTCGCGGCGCACGCGGGTGGCCACCGCCGGCTCGAGGCCAATCTTCTTGAGATCTCAGCGCAAGTGAGAATCCAAATGGATGAGCCACAAAAAGCGGAGAACAATTTAGATAGGGCACTGGCTTTGCTGGACTCGTTGAAAGTTCACGATTCCGTTTTCATTCAAAAGTGGAAAGCGGTGTTGCAAGCGACGCGCGAAAACTCGGCGGCGCCGCTGATCGCGCTCCGTGAGCGTGCACGGAGCGGCCGCTTCTTCGAGACGGTTAGAGAAACCGATCTGTACTCGCTCAAAATTAATTTCGATCAAAGAGTTTTCGAAAACGTTTTGTTCGGTACGCCGTACGTGGATTACCGCACTCGCGTACAACGCGAAACGGGCGTTCGCCATTTAGGCGCGTACACTATGTATGACGGCGGGGGCGCGACCTCCGGGACCGAAGGCGCCCCGGTGATGAATCTCGAAAGCGGCGAACTTGATGGGCGTGAAATTATAAAAGCGGGCGGTAAGATTCACCAAACATTGTCCGTGCTGCTTCGCGATTTTTACAAACCGGCAAAAGTCGGAACTTTATTTACCGAACTTTTTCCCGGTGAATATTTTGACATCTTTTCTTCACCCGATCGCATTCACCAAATTCTCAAGCGCGCGCGGGCTTGGGTGGCCGAGTCAGGTCTACCGCTCGACATCGTGCAAGACCAAAGCGCCTACCATCTAGAGATCAACGGCCCCGTGGTGTTTAAGATCGCGCTTGATCGCGCGCCGACCGATTGGTTCGGCATTCAAGCACGTAGGGCCGCGGCCATTTTATCGCGGGACAGGTCGATTTCGGGCGGCGATTTAAAGAAGGCTTTGGGCATGACGGAGGCCGAGTACAAACGCTATCTAAAGTGGGCGCTCGAAGAGGGTAAAATCACGCGCGTCGGCGGTGGCCGCACGACCTCGTATAAAGCGGCTTAGGGCAAAAAAGGCCCCGGAAGTTTGACTTTGCGCCTTGCGACAAATATGGTGCCCAGATTCATAAAGAGGTGGGTCATTGGGACAGATTTCTAACGTTATCAAGCTCTTAGTGCTTTGCGCAACACTCCCCAGTTTCATCGCGGGCGCTCACACCAGCCATAACGCCGCCAAATCGGCGGAACTCCGTTACGCCGCCGCCTGGGAAAATCTGGCGACCCGCATGGCCCCCTGTCTCACCCCACGAAATATCTGTCAGTTGTCGCGCCAACAGCTCCGGGCTCTTAAACTCGCGCTCGAAGCCCGTTCGAAACGGCCGATGGTTCTGCCGGTACCCGGCGCGATTTCCTACGAAGATGGTGCGCCTAAGTCCGAAGGTGAAATCCTCGAAGCGGTTCTCGGAGTTTTGCAGGACTGCAATTACGCGCTCGAACCGGAAAGTCTTCGGGATATCGTTGCCAAGGCATTGGAAGTTTCAGATTTTATGGTGTTACCGGTACACGGTGGAGAGCCGTGGATCATGTTCCAGCGCCGGGGTTTATTCATCGAAGAGGCAAGCGGGGTTACCGATTTAACCGGGCATTTCCGATCGATGCTCCATCTCGCTCCCGACGAGACTTTGCGCTTTACGGGTCTCTGGTCGAAAAATATCGCGGGCATGATCGAAATCGGCGGCCGGGTTAACAACGGTCCGACCGGTGAAAGCCGCTTCACCATGCTCATCGGGCGCACAAAATCGGGGCCCGTTGCCTCACGTGTTTCACTAACGGTGTTCCAATGATTGAAAATTACGATTCGGTTCCCGAGATAGTAAAAGCTTTGATCCAATCCGAAGAATCTTTAAGCGTACGACAGCTTAGCCGGAAGCTCGGCTATTCGTCGGATCGCACCGTCGGCACCGTACTGCAAGGGCATCGCGAGATGGGCCCCGATATGCAAAAACGCTTTGCGGACTTTGCGAAGTTAAACGCTAGCGAACGCGAGTATCTGAATCTGCTGATCGAGCGGCAAAAAAGAATTCGCCTGGGCCAGTCGGTAGACGACGTTGAACAGAAGCTGTTGGAACATAAACGAAAAAAGAATTCAGCTTCAGAAGAGTGAATGCGCCGGCGCCTTCGGGCCGCCCCTTGCGCGCATGTATTCTTCGAGTGAATATGTAGGCGCGAGTTCGGGCTGGTATTGCCATGGCATTGCATCGAGCATGGACATAAACTTCATCTTTGCGAGAATACGACCGCTATCTACCCTTGAATTTAAATTGATAACGTCGTCACCCGGCAAGTGAATCGCCGCGAAAAAATATTTCCGACTATTGGTCGGCGGAGAGAAGTACGTATTGCCTACGTAAAACAAGAACGACTCGGCGAAGTCCTCCCACGCGTTAACCGATGCGTACAGCGAGACGAAATTTTTTTGTTCCACAAAATTACGGTACACGCCGGCGGCGTTTTCAACGGGCAAGGTTTTTTCAGCTTCGCAGCCGTAATAACATGGGCGGAACTCGCCGAAGTAACGGTCTTCGGGACGAATCTTTTCGTCGGGCAACCAGCTTAAGGAGGGCCACAGTCCCGCGAGTTCCGGTTTGCATACGGGTTCGTTCCCGCCGCAACGTAGGGTCGTGTGCCCAAACGCGAAATCTAAAAGATGCCCGAACTCGTGGACAATCACGTAGAGCAACAGCGGATCGGCGGTGACGCCACTGAAATTCATTTCGAATGCCGGCACGAGCGGGGACGGATCGTCTTCCATTCTGCGACCGAAGGCCGTTTGCTCTTTTCGATTAAGCCAGTCGGTCAGTGAGTACTTCGCTTCGAATACTTTGCGGCGGCTTAGCGCGAGGATGTGCCCATCCAGCCGCACGCGATCCCTGCCCGAAGAGTCACGATAAACTTCGGGAAATTGCGTGGCGTAGGCGGTCCCTTCGAGTTCTTCCTCGATATAGATTCGGCGCAGGTGGCAGAACATTTTCTGTAACTTCGCGGGAAGATTATCGTGCACCTTTTCAATGTCTGAAACAAAGGCGGCTTCGCCCCCGAGGCATTTACGTCCTACGCGCGGGTCGGCGGCTTGTTCCTTTGACTGAGGGGTCACACGGCAGAGAACGGCTTGGATATTCGCGCGGCAATCTTTCGCGGGTTTCCACCTCGGCGGGACGGATCCGGCGGCGGCCCAGGACGGCGCGAACACGGCGAGCGTCGTTATCGTCGCCGCAATAAAGTGCCATGGATTGAGTTCGGAAATTCGATTCGTCAAAGTGACGAAGCTATATCATTGACGGATATGCCCAGGCGAGGCGGATTATAGACTCTTCCGGATCGTCTAGCGGCTGGTCACTTCGGAAGGTGACCGGCGCAATCCATAAGGCGCCCCTGGGCGCAGTGCTTGCGGAAACTTACCGAGATCACATTCCAGATGTCGGCATTCTGCGCGCGAATTTCTGCGGGAGACGGCCCGGAAGCGACGCCTAAAGTTCGCGAAGACGGCTCTTCATCGCGCTCAGGAGCTTCATTCGCGGGCGCGCGACGCGCTTGCTTGCGGGTATTCATGCCGGCAACGCTGGTGCCTTCGCTCCCGCCGCGACCACCACCGCCGCCGCCGCCGCCCGAAGGCGCCCCGAGTTTGAAATTCTGCGGTAAGTTTGAAGGGCGCTCGGTATTCGTGACTGGATCAAGAGTAATGGCCTCGGCGCTGTAATTGAAAGGTGAACCGCCGCCGAACGTAGACGCACCAGCAAGGCCCATGGCACTGCCTGAGCCGGACGGCCCCATCGCGGGCAAAGCCGAAACGGGTGGTAAACTTTTAGAGTTTATACCCATCGCGCGCGCTAAGGCTTTGCGTGACTCTAAGTTTTTTTGCGCGAGCGCATTGAAACCGGCCCGCGAATCATCATCGTCTTCGCTGGCGGCCGGCTTACCGGTTTTGCTCTTATCCGTCCCGTCAACGGCGCCGGCCAATGCACCGGCCGGCCCGTTCGCAGCGCCGCCGGCTTGAGTTTGGGCCGAAGCGGGGGCCATTGCCGATTCACCGATGGCTTGAGTTTTTGCGGGATTCAAGTTCATAAACGCGCTTCCTAGCGCAGACATTCTTTCTTCACGGCGTTCTTCTCGTTTTTTCTCGCGTCGTTCTTCTTTCGCTTGCTCGGGCGTTTTTTCGGACTGGGAGGGTTTGTCTTTATCCGAGTTGCCGGCCGACTGAGGCGACGGTGTGCGGTCATTTTTATCGTTCCGGTCATTGTTGTCGTTCAGATGATTATGCACGGAGTTGAGCACATTGCCGGGAGTCTTGTCCCGGTAATCGGGAATGCCGTCGCCGTCGCTATCCTTACGAGCATGCCCGTGTCCACTGCCGCGTCGGTCGTTATCTTTGTCGTCTTTATCGCCCTTGTCGTCGTTCTTCCGGCCGCTCATCTGGTTTTTTGCTTCTTTGTATTCTTCGACGCTTTTCTTAGAAGCCGCGGCAAATTCCCGGTGCTTAGACTTAGCGCCGGCGGATTTATCATTGCAATTTCCGGCGATCGTTTTCTCTTCGAGGTTTCCGCGGCAAGCCTGCGCGCAACTCTTCGCTGCTTGAATGCATTTTTGTGAATCTTCGCCCGACTGCTCAACCTCCTCGCTCAAGTCTTTATCGATCTCATCAATGCCGCCGCTGACCGAAGTGCTTTTGCGCTTCTTTGCCGAACCACCGCGGAGGGAAGAGTTGAGGTATTTATCACAAGCACCGTTGGTTTCGGCTTTTTGACTTTGGCAAGCGCCGCTTACACCTGTACTGGAATTATCGTTCGCCGCCGTTTGCGCCGAAGCAGTGGGTAAGGACACCAAAAGGAGCACGCCGGTCGCAAGAAGAAATTTCGTTTGGAACATCCCTTTATCATACGGGTAGATAAGCGGTGTTTCCACCGGACGCGCGCGCCCGTCTCATTTCTAGACGATTTTCCCAAAGGTTGATTCAGTTTAAATCACCCTCGCGACGCAATCGTTACGAGAGATCGCGGCGCACTTTCAGGACCTAGTCCTGCGCGCTCATCCCGCTTTGCGGCTAGCGTGAATCACGGAAATTCGCCGCGACGTGGGAGTTGTCGCAAATAGGTTTGTTTTTAGATTGACCACAGCGGCACAGGCGGGTGCCTTCCGTCCTTAAGACCACCCGGCCGGTGCCGGCGCAAATTTCAAGGTTACCGGACACCTTGAGCGGCCCGTCGTCGAGTCGTTCGATCGTTAACTTTCCATTGCGGACCGAGAGGGTTGTGTCGTCCATCGTTGGAGGCTCGCCCGTAGCCGTAAACTTAGCCGCGTTGTGGGAGCCATCGCAGAAAGGTTTATTGCCTGACTGGCCACACCGGCACAAAGTCGCGCGCATTCCTTCTCCTTTGCCGTCGATTTCGAGCGCGCCGAGAAAAGCATACGGTCCGTTTTCGCGGGTTCGCATGAGGTTCACGTCCGGCGTCTTTTCGTTCGCCCCGCCGTCCTTGCGCCGGTATTGAATCGCACCCGAAGGGCATTCGCGCGCGACGGCGGCTAAAATTTCGGGAGTCGTGTTCTCGGCGAAGATCCATTTGCCCGGTGTGTTCGCTTTAAAAACATTCGGCAATTCGGTGACGCAGTGGCGGGAATGGATACATTTTTTCGCGTAAAACTTCAGTTCAATTTGGTCGGTTTCAGAAATCTCGACGTCCGCCCCGCTCGGGGGCGGGACCGTCGACGGCGTTGCTGTTTCCCGGACTAATTCCGCCTCGGGTGCGTTCGTGTATGGGGCTCGGGATTTTGCGAATCCGGGCATCGCCGCGATCTCATGATTAAGTCCGGCAAGTGCTTCCGTGGCTTTCGCAATTTGATTCTTGCATGCAAGGACCCGGGAATTTTGCGTTTTGCCTTGTTCCAAATCTTCCCGCAAGCCGGTCATCATCTGAATGATCTGCGTAAGCCGCTCACTTAGAATTTCCTTCTCGGTGAAGCGATCAAGTGGTGTGAGCGCGCGCACCATCGCGAAGCTCATCCCGGCAAGAACGTCTTGATTTTCGTCCGTGGCGGGAAGGTAAGTCAGTGTCTCACCGACTACGGCCATGGCGTGCATTAAACCGTAAGAGACGCTGAGCAACGTCGCTTTGGCAGATTTAGGGCGCTCTTCAACCGCGTAGATCTGCACGAGAACCCGCAGCATCATGCCGTACAAAGAGTTAGCCAAATCCAAGTAGCGCGCCGATTGCTCATGCGTGACCCATACGCGGTGCTCGGGATTGATCGGCTTACGCATCACGGGATTACGCGCGACGGTTCTGGCGGGCTCAAAATTCGGATTCTGTTTTAATAATTGGTCGTACTCTTTTTTAATGCCTAAAAAACGCTGGAAGTGTGAATCTTCGACGTCGGCCGCGCCTTCACCTTGCGTAATAATGACGTCGATCGCGGCGAGCGCTTCCGCCTTCGTGGTGATCGTCGACAAGCCGGGTAGGGGGGAATCCAGCGGTCCGATTTGTTGCGCTTTCGAACCGCACAACAATTCTTTTTCGCCGAAACGGGAACATAGATTATCGAACGCGCCGCGAATACTTTCGTAAAGGGCGCCCACGGTTTTGTAGTCGCCGGCACTCGGCATAAGCCGGCCTTTTTGCGCCATCCGCGTGTACTGTTGTTGCGGCTCGAAAGATTCGCCGTCTTTGAGTTCCATCGAACGGGGCCGCTCAAGGAAAATGAAATGTTCGAGCGTGTTCATATCGAACTTCGCGAGTTCAATCACGATGTTCGCGGGGTAAAGCCCCGGCAGCGAAGGGAAGTTCGGCCGCATGAAGTGCGGGGTCACGCCGATCGCCGTCATCAGGTTTGCGACGAGGGTAAGGTGATTCATCTCTTCCAGCGCAATGCTCAAGATCACTTTACGCCAACGGGCGATGGCTTCGAGCTCTAGAGCCGACACTCCTTCGGATTCTTCCCGTTTTAAAGAGAACATCGCGTAGAGGTACAAGCACATCAGATTGTGCTCGGTCTCGGCGGCCTCGGCGAGGGCGTTGTAAAGCTGGAGTCTTGACTCAATGACGTAGGAGGATGTTAATTCCATAAATTTTCCGGAACCTAACACTTCGCAGGAGTTTGATCATGGAAAAATCTCGAAACGCATTGGAAATTACCTCCGACGATCACGTCGCGGGAGAAGCCTCCGCGCCCGTTACTTTAATACAGTACGCAGATTACCGGTGTCCATTTTCGGCCCAGGCCTTACGCCCCATCGAACAAACCCTGAATGAACTGCGCGATAAGGTCCGATTTGTTTACAGGCAATTTCCGCTTGTGCAATTGCACCCGGGTTCGTACGAATTATCGCAATTTGCCGAAGCCGTGGCTAAACAAGGACACTTCTGGCGGGCGCACGAATTGTTATTCAATGCCCAGCAGTCGTTGGACGATCAAACGCTTGGCGATTTTCTGACACGTTTCAAGATCGACGAGAGTAAATTAAATCACGATATGAAGTCGGAAGAGATCAAAGCTAAGATTGCTCGCGATATGGAGACCGGCAGAGAGCTCGGCGTGAAAAAGACGCCGACTTTCCTAGTCAACGGCAAGTTGTTCCAAGACGAATGGCACCAAAGCGGCATGCGCGATCAAATTCTGTCCGCGGTCAACGCGCGCTGAAGCAAATCGTTTAAACGTAAAGCCTGCGTGAAATCCTTAATCACGTTATCGGCGAAGCGGGCCGAGGTAAACTGCGCCGGCGGAATCTTTTTAACGACCATGAAACTTTTGAGTTTAATCCAAGCCATATCGGGGTGATCGGCGTCGAACCCACGCGGATCTCTCACGGCCGTTTGCCAATCGGAAAAGCCGTCTTTAAAACGTGCTTTGAAGTCACGGTCCTTGAACAGCTCGTGAAAAGGTCCGGCGTCGTCGGCGATCGCCTGCCGGATCTTTTTCATCTGCGGGCTGCTCGGTAAAAAGAGACCGCCCGACACGATGATGCCTTTCCAATCCGGTTCGTTCGGTAAAATCCCGAAGAACAAATGGGGGGTGCGTTCGAAGCGCGATCCGCTCGGGCGCGAAGCCGAGAGCGAAAGCCAGCCTTTGTACGGCGATTCACCTTTGCCCACTTTGTGCGCCGGTTTTTTTATCCTTCCGATTCCCTTCGTCGGGAAGTGATAATTTCGTGCGAGCGGCTGCAGCTCGGCTTGCAATTGTTTAGCGAGATCCACGAACGGAGTTTTCACCAACGTTTCGTATTCTTTTTGATGTCTGTCGAGCCACTCGGCACTTTTTTGTTTCGCGGCTTTCGTGAGGAACGGAATGGTCTTCGGAGAGAATTTTGTCATGGGTGATTGGTATCGTGTGAGGGGGCGGGCGTCCAGGACTGTCCTTTCGTGATTTCGCATCCTGCGAAATCACTGCGGACCGCCGACTCGTCGCTAAGTCGCGCATCGTGCGCGACTTACCACGCTAAACCCGCCACCGGCGGGTTCATCGTGGCCGCCTTTTTTGCAAGGATAGCTGAAGAGCGATCGTGAATCGTGTTAAAACGTTCGACAAATTCGCTTGAAGCAAAACAAAAAGCAGTTGATGCGCATATTGAGTAGACTACCGAGCCCGGCTCAAAGCCTGTCAAGGGTGAACTCGTAACGACGTCTCAGGAAAAGCTCGACGGCTGCTTCGAAAGTGGAATCAGTTGGTTTCACTTCCTTATAATAAGTACCGAGGATTCCCTTCTCTACATCTTCTGACGGCGGCGTTGTCGGAACGTGAACATAGTGTTCTTCATTGATTTTTTGAACGATGTGTTCGAATTCTTCACGGTGTTCTTCGTCTATCTTTAGGAGAACAATCCTGTTGCCCTCCGCAAACCTAAGCCGCCCGATCTCTTTGCCGGTTTGCACCGATTTAATGGCGTAGATCTTCTCGCGGGTTAAACGGCGAAAAAGGAATACACTGGTCGCGACGATGATGAGTCCTAAGAAGACTACCAGGCTGATCTTCAAGTCAAACCCCCTTCGCTTTTTAAGCATCAACATTTCCGCAGGTTTTGACCACCGGAAGTTGGATTATAGTTGAACACGCTCATCTTTCAACTGCAGGCTCAAAAGAGTTATTCTTCAGTCGGGCCTTTTTAAACACGAAACTGACAAATCAAATTATCACGGTACGATCGCACAGGGTTAATTCAGCCGAAAAGCTTACTACCGTAACGAAACCAATGACATTCGGCTTTGTGCAGATGCCATTGAAGAAGAAGCGAAAAAGATTGTCGGGCAAATAGTGCGAGGTTCAAAGCCGTTCCAACAAGCGTTGGTTAAAAGCGTTACCGGCATTTCAGACGCAAAAGACATCGCAACTCGCCAACGGAAAATTACGGTCGATGAAATCAGTGAGATTGAAGCTACCGGACGAGCTGCTGCGAAGCGGTTCGATCTTTTCTTTAGCGATCTTCGTGACGACTTCAGAAGCCGATGGCGTCGCTGTTCTCAACTTCGTTCTCCGCAACGGAGAAACTGCGGGCATAACTTTGGAGGGAAAAAGGAGCTTTGGTGATGAAATGGTAGGGCGTCCAGGACTGTCCTTCGTTGCGCTCGCTTCACTGCGGACCGCCGACTCGGCCGCCCTCGAATTTTGCGTCTTCGTTCGACTATTTTCGATTTTTGAATGTTCTATTTTCGAGCCGAAGGCTTTGGTAGGGCGTCCAGGACTCGAACCTGGGATCCGACGGTTATGAGCCGTCTGCTTTAACCAACTAAGCTAACGCCCCTCTTGGGTTGGATGGCCGAGTATAAGCAGAGGGTGGGGGCTTTGCCAACCCGTTAAGCAGGCCTTGCGCTTCACGGTCCACGCTTATTAGTATTGCACCATGAAGTTTATGGCCGTGCTTTCCGTTCTCATGATGCTGGCTCCGGTCGGGTCGGGCGCCTTCCCGATGGTTTTGCCTTCCGCCGGCAAAGTTTCTCACCTCAAGCTTTGCGCTACCGGGGCGAAGAGTCGCTGCCTACACCTAAAACGTGAAAGCGGCGAGGCGCGTGAAATCTTCGAGGGCGAAAATCCAAGCGACCATAAAATCACGCGCGCCGAATTTGAACGCAAGGTCATGCACATCTACAACAAGATTAAACACGATGATCCGGGACCGAAGTGCACCAAGCGACTGACGGTCGAACTAAAATTGAGCGAAGGCGTATCTAATCAGGTTCTTTGCTCAGAGAATTATAGCGCCCAGGAATGGGACGCTTGGAACAAATTGCTGCAAGCCGCGCCTGCTCCTTAGGGTCTTTTAAGCACCGGCGAGTATTCCCCGAGGAGTTCCCGTTTCCACCATTTGCCTTCGCCCGTGATCTCGGCCGGCGTGGTGAAGGTATAGTTATATAAACGGGCGCGCAGAAACTTAGGCGGCTTTTCTTCAAAAGGATTCAGCGAGAAGAACGGCATGACGTCGGGCGAGTTTTCGAACATCCTTACCATCAAATTTTGCACCCAGAAATTATCCCGGAAGCGGCCCAGCGCCGCGAACCACAATTGCCAATCCAAGCGCGGTTGGTGGGGCGCCACGACGGGTGGGGAATGGTACAAGTTGCCGGGCTTGTAGATAAGGTCGTATTCCTTCCATTCGTTACCGTCGTTGCTGCCTTCGAAAATAATTTCCGGCCGTGACTTCGTCATCGTCGCGAACAAGCCGTACGGGTTTGAAATGTGCAGCGCTTGCACAATCTTTACCGCCGGCCACAACGCCGCGTTCACGCGCTCGCTAATCCAAAAACGGGTGCACCAATAGACCGAAAATAATGCGAGCACCGTCGTTGCGCCGATTAAGGCCGGGTGCGCGAACATCGTCGCCGGAGTTTCACCGAGACGAAACGGCAAAGCGTCCGTGAGCGGTTCAAACCAGTGATCGGGAATAAGCCAAATGCACAGGATGATCGTTAGCAAATTGAAGAACGTGTAATTGCCCGTCGCAAAGATAAGCAAGGAGAGTCCAGCAAAGCCGATCGCCGCCAAAACCCGCGTGCGTGGGAATAAAATCAAAAACGGTAAGGCTAATTCCACGACGAAGGTCATCGCCGTCTCGGCTTTGTGAAACCATTCGGGCAGCGCGTGCATGAAAGGTGAAATGGGGTTGGGTAAAGGCTGCGTCCAATAATGAAAGTTCATTGCGGTGAGGTCGCGCCAGGCGACGTCCCCGCTCAAGAGTTTAACGACCCCGGATAAAAACATAAGTTTGAATAAAACCAAGTAGAACAAAGCGCGAACGCTCCAATGCGGTTCGTGCGCGGTGAAGAGATCGAAACCGAAGGTCCACGGCGCAACGAATAAGGTCAGGAAACCGACTTCTAACAACAAAGCATCCCATTGGAACGACATAAAATCTTGCCCGGCGGTCACGAACGAAAGGTAAAGCGCGAAACAAAAAAGAAACATCCATCCTTGCGCAATTCCACAAAAGGCGAGCAATGCGCAGGCGGCGCCCAACCAAGCGGCGCCGGCGATGTAAGAGTCATCGCTACCGAACCAGAATAAAGAAGGCAGTTGCCAGAAGCGTGAAGCGCCGGTTTGCATTTCCACCGCTTCGAGATAGCTGGAGATCGGCAGAACGCCACGCGAACCCCATAGGCCCTTCGCTTGAACCGCGACGGACACGAAGGCCACGCAGTAAATCAAGGCGATCATTCGCGTAAAAAACCATGCGGAGAGTGCGTAACTCGTAGCCATCATTTTTTTTAAAATTAGGGCGGGCGTCTGTCAATGCTAGGCGACCCGCCGGTACCGAATTGCGCGACCTTCACCCTCACTGATCAGTCGCCCGTCGGCCAAAGCCTCTTTGCAGATCCGATGTACGCTCGACCGGGAAATTTGCAATGCGCGACAAGCCTCACCGGCGCTGAAGCGGCGGCCCGGGGGAAAGATATGCGTGAGCTCATTCCAGTATGCACCGCCGGCGTGAACGTCCTCACGCATCAATGAAACTTTAAGCGCAAACGAACCGTGAAAGTTCAGTCGATAGCTTCCGTTCGAGTGCACGATCGCGAGCGGAAGCCGGTTGCCGGTCAGCCACGCGCGTGATCGCCGGATGGCCTGACGCACGCGTCCCGGTGAGGATTGTACGTCAAAGTATTCGCCGGGGTAAAGATCGGCGAAGAGCGTACCGGTATTGCGTGCAACATAGAAATCTTTGGAAAGTGCGACGAGAGATTGGTGTATCTGTTTGCCGGGGTTCAAACCCGTTCTTTCGTCGGACGTGTTCGCACTTAAATCTAAGACCGTGCCGGGAGTCTGCCCGAATAAGAAGCTGTCGCTCGGTGTTTGCGCCAACATCTTCAAAACGCGTTCCCGGTACGCAATCATCGGCGAGCCGAACAAAAGGTGATCGAATCGTTGTTGATCGTGTTTAATCTTTAACGAGAAAAGATCGGCCTCTCGCACGCTTTCCCAATGCGCGTGGCGAACCGCGAGCTTGCGAAAATTCATAAGCGGGAGCACGCGGCCCGATTGCGTCGCCGCGATAACCGCGCGCCATTTTTTTATCAGAAGAAGATCGTACCCTCGCGAACCGGCGAAGATTCCGGCGGCCGCATCAAGATCCGCGCTTGCTCGCGAGTAGTCGGCCCGGCGTATGGAAGTTTGCGCGCGCAACTCAAGCAGATTGCCGATCAACCGTGAAGCCCCGGCCGAGCGTGCAAATTCTATGGTCTCTTCGATAAACTCCGTGGCTTCAACGTCGGTCGCTAAGTAAGCGGCTGCTAAGTTCACGCGGGCGACAAGTTTAGAATATTCGGGTAAGTCCGCCGCGAGATAACTCGCGAACGATTGCGCGGCGGAGGCGTAATCCCACGTGAGGACCCGGCAAAAACCGAGGTAGAGCTGCGCTTCCGGCGTTCGCACGAAATCAACGGTCGTCAAAAGCGACGCCGCCTCGGCGATTGAGCCGTTTCGTGACAGCAAGGCCGCGTACTCCGCAATTTCAGCTTCGCTCGCGGGGTTATGTACGATCTTTTCTTGCCGGATCAAAGGTTGGAGTAAACGTAACCCGTGGGTGATTATCCCGGCGCGACGGCAAATCTTTGCCAAACCAAGGCGCGGCTCACGGGGGATTTGCGCGAACGGTAATTTAGAAATACGAGCGGCGACCGAAGTCAGCTCTCCGGCTTTAATTAGAGCGTCGCATTCTGAAATTAAATTTTGATACGCGTGGTCCACGTGAACTCATCGGCAAAGAACCGCATTCCCGTGACTAAAGTCGTCTCAATCCGAAACGTTCTCGCACCAAAATCGTCACTCCGTTTTGTTTAAGGGGCGGGCGATACTGATTTCACACACGGATTCACAAACGAATCCTAACCGGGGGGAACTTTTGCAACAGTCTAAACTCAAAGCGGGGATGTATCTATTGGCGGCGGCGATCGGGATCAACGCCGGCGCGGCTGAAATCGCGGCCACCGCGATCAAGCAAACGGTCGGCACCAAAAACGGCCGCGTGAGCGCGCTGACCAAAGAAGGAGAAGGTTCCTTCGTGAGCTTGTACACGAGCGGTAGGGGATCGCTCAACGCCCAGTTCACCTTTTCGCAGGCCAACGCGAAGGGTTTAACTTTGCAAGCCGTCTTGAAGCAAAACACGGCCGCCGACAAATTCATCTTCGAAGTTTTGGACTCAGGCACTTGGAAAGCCGTCGGCCAAAGTGCGGGCGGTACGGGCTTCAAAAAGATTTCGCTCTCGCTTCCGGATTCGGCCGCGGCGGACGGGTCGGTTTCCGTGCGGATGGTGGCCACTAATTCGGACGACTTGTCGCTGGATCAATTGATCCTCGTGTCCGGTTCGCCGTCGGCGCCTACGCCGGCCCCGGTTCCGCCGGTCGTGGTTAATCCGGCCCCCATGCCGCCGGTGATCGTACCTCCCGTTGTCGTCGCACCGGTTCCCGTTCCTGTGCCTCCGGTGACCAACCCTCCGGCCACCGGTATCCGGTTGCCTCCCAACGGCAAGATCTCTTGGGACTGGCAAATCGGCGCTTCGGGTGACAACGCGATCGTCGCACCGGCCGGCGTGAAGTTGCTAGATGTCGATGTGTTTAGCACCTCGGCCGCGAAAGTGGCTCAGTTAAAAGCGCAAGGCGTTTACACCGTTTGTTACATCAACGCCGGCAGCTACCAGCCCGGTCTTCCGGATTCGGCGCAGTACCCGGCGTATTTGAAGTTACAAAAAGATCCCGATTGGGCCGGCGAATACTTCTTGGACGTTACCGATGTGTTCAAAGCTAATTCGGCGCTGGCTTCTATCCTTAAAGCTCGCTTGCAACTGTGCAAAGACAAAGGCTTCGACGCCGTCGAACCCGACAATTTGCAGAACGACGAAAACATCAAAGGTGGTTTGATCAGCACGCAACAGCAGATCGACTTTAACGGCTGGTTTGCCGACACCGCCCACGCTTACGGCTTAGCCGTGTTCCAAAAGAACGGTCCCGACAAAATTTTATTGAAAGACCGCACGGGCAAAATGATGGTCGATAAATTCGACGGCATCTTGAACGAAGAGTGCCAACAGTACGACGAATGCCAACCGCTGAATGAATACGTCAAACGCGGTAAGCTGGCGCTCAACGTTGAATACGCGGTAGCACCGAATTGTTCTCTGTCGAATATGCTGAACATCAACACGATTCGCAAAGACTTGAACTTAACCGGCGGAAACATGAGCGGCTACAAACGTTTAACATGTCCCTAAGTGAGATTCCGCGGGGAGACTTATTCCCCGCGTTCTTTTTTCCGATTAAGCTATATATAAGACGGGGGTCCCGAATCGCGCACCTTACGAAAAAAGCCGGCTACGCGGTACTCGCGTTGTTTATCGTGCTGGCGAATCAAAACTGCGATCACCTCTCCGCTCGTCAGGGGCAAGGCCCAAATCAAAAGTCACATATCGGCATCTCGGCCGCAAACGGCGGGCAGCCTTACGACGGTAAACCTTTTATCGTGCCGGGCCTGTGCGCCGACGGTACGCTCGTCGATTCGCGCATCGTTCCTACCAAAGACGGCGGCGTTGTTTACCGCGAAGCCTGCCGCACCATTAATCCACGTAAAGTTTCGAAGAGTGAAATCGAAATCAACTCGGCCCAAGACAATCTCATTTATAAGGGCCGCAACTATTCGGTAGAAAAGCCGGCGATCCCTTTGCCCGGCGTGATCTCGTGGGTTTTGCAGCTCACCGGTTTGTTGCGAGACGAACCCGCCGATATCTACATCATCGATATGTTCGGTAACGATGCGGCCAAAATTCAGGCGCTCAAAGATTCGGGCCGCACGGTCTTGTGCATGATGTCCGCGGGCACGGCCGAAAACTGGAATCCCGATTACGCTTCGTTCACGAACGCCGATAAAGGCAACCAACTCATCAGCGGCGAGCGGTGGGTCGACATACGCTCGGCTAACGTGCGTGCCATCATGCTCGCGCGCATGGACCTAGCGAAACAAAAAGGCTGCCACGGCATCAACTTCGACGCCGTCGACGGCTTCGTCAACACGACCGGTTTCCCGCTCACGAAGGCGTTGCAACTTGAATACAATCAGTTCTTGGCCTTCGCCGCGCATGACCGGCATCTGATCATGGCTTTAAACGGCGTCGCCGATTTAGCCGAAGAACTCTCCGGCGTATTCGAACTCGCCGTCGCCGAGCAATGTTTTCAGTACGGCGAGTGCGGCAAATACCAATCCTTCATCACTCGCGGCAAACCCGTCTTAGCGTACGAATATACGGCGAAATCCGCCGGCCAGTGCGCGCAAGCCGCGAGTTCCTTGATCTCACTCGCGTACCTGAGCCCCTCGCTGGATGGCTCCCGCTACGAAACCTGCCAAAGACCTTGAGATTTTTCGGGCCCGCATGCTAAACAGTCCATGGATTTCAGGGTGCTCGCGCGCCGTAGCTCTAGGGCAATGGTGCGAGGAAAGTCCGGACTCCACAAGGCAGCGTAAGGGATAACGTCCCTCCGCCGGTCGAAGAAGGTCCTTAACGGGATTAACCGAGATTAGGTGCGGAACAGTGGAACAGAGAGAATGTCCGGGGCATTGAGCCTGAATTCGGGAACGGGAGAATTCAGGGGAGCTGCCGGAGTGAAAACAGCCAAACTCTGCGCGGAGCAAGATCAAATAGGGAAACGCGTACGCCATAGCTTTCGAGCGACGGTGTACTAACTGCCGCCTGCAGTGAGGTTTCCGGGTTGATTGCCAGAGGTGCGTTGAGAAACGCATCCCAGAGGAATGACCACCTCGCCACGTGAACTCATCGGTTCACGCGGTAAGACAGAATCCGGCTTACGGAAATCCAATCGATGATTTGTGGGGCTCTGGAAAACCAGAGCCCTTCCTTTTTTTAAGCTCAGCCGGACGCGGCCAATTCCGTGACCGCGCGAGCGCGTCTCAGTCACATCATCGCATCTACCGATGCCTTTAAAAAGAACCACACTTCCTCTGTCCTGGAAAGAAATCAAAAAACCTCCCAAACATCTCACTTCCGCCGCCACGAGGGCGGCGGAATGCCACTGCCAAGGACGCTCACTCTATGCAACACCGAGATGAGGCCCTCGAAGAAACGAACCCGGCACCATCCAGATCTAAGAATGTAAATAACTTCAGATTACAAACAAATCTTGATTCGGCACCTCATAAATGCGACCGTGCAAAAGTGAAAAACAAAGCTCAACTCCAATTTAAAAAGATCGACGGCTGGGGCGGAAAGCGCCGGGGCGCAGGCCGCAAGAATAAAAGCTCAACAGTAAATCACGGCGCACGGCAGATCATCACCCACAAAACGCCGCTCCACATCACCATGAAACTAAAACGGGGACTGAACGGGCTGCGCACGCAAAAGATGCTTCAACAATTAAAGACAAGCCTGGGAAAAGCTAAGGCGAAGGGTTTGCGTACGATTCACTTCTCGTTGCAATCGAATCACTTACATCTCTTTGCCGAGAGTGATAGCAACCAAGCACTCGCTTCAGGCATGAACAGTTTCGGTGCACGGTTTGGACGTGAGATTCGCAAGCGCTTACGTGGGAGTGGTTCGGTGTTCAACGGGCGTTATCATATCCATATCTTGAAGACTCCGCGCGAGACCCGGCACGCGCTCGCTTACGTCTTAATGAACACATCGAAACATCAGGGCGGCGAACCCGAGTATGATGTCTATTCAAGCAACCGGCAATTTAAAGAATGGCGCAAATTACTAGGGAGCAAAAAGCAATTTGCTTTGGCAGATGGGCAGGCCGAACCGGTACCCGATTATTTGTCGCACCCGAAATCCTGGCTGGCCGGGGTGGGTTGGAAAAGGTCAGCGTAATCCGTTAGAGCCGGCACCGGCACCAGGCCCGCCTATCCCGCAGGCCGACGTCTTCCGCGCGTTCGTACCCGCGGGCCCACTGCGCGATCCGCCATTCCGCGGGGACCTCCCACATCCTAGACACCCCGACACACTTTAGACAGCGTTGAGCGCGAGCGGTGGTTTATCTCAATTTGGGATGGCCGGGGGTTTGTAATGAAGATGGCTTGAGGAGTGCGAATGCTTTTAGAAGCCCTAATCAGTTTGATCTTCGGTGCGCAAGTGACGACTACATCTTTGCCCGTCCCTGAGCTTATGCAGGCCCAGGCCTCGATGCAGGAGCTCCTTTCCTACGAATGCGGTAAGAGTATCGCCACCATGGTGGTTCCCGAAGAGCAGGTGGGACCGGTCTTTGCGAATGAGGACCTCGTTTTCACAGGCATCGAAGCCAGCGACAACAGCCGGCTCTTGATCGTGACGTCGGGTGAGGGCACTTACGCCGTTCCCTTAGCGAAATCGGGAGTAAATAGAATTAGTTTTTCAATCCCCACGCGCGGTCCTAATAAGCAAACGGATTTTTATCTCGGATTTCTACACGACTCGGTCACGCGCTCACGCTTCTTCGACTTCGCGGAGGGACGGCCGCCGGCGGGCAAAACGGAAGCCGACTACACGAAGGTAGTGGCGCGCAGATCCGAAGGCCTGTTGCCAAATCTAGAATACAAAATTCACGAGACCGCCGAAGGTCTTCTCGCGGCTTTGACCGAAGATCGCTTACCGCGCTCGCATATCTTGAACCAAAAGGCTTACAACTGCGAACACATCACCAAAAAAAATCCGGCACTGGGCCGGAGTTTGAAACGTAATCTAGATGTCGTTGAGCAGATCGTGCTTGGGCCTAAGGCAAAACCGAAGCCCACGATGGTCGCGGCCATCTCGCCGGGCTCAAAGGGTCCCGCGAGCGTCAGCGCCGCGGGCAAAACGAAACGTCCGAACTAAAGTTCTTTCTTCCGCGCGTAAACCACGAGTTCTTGGCCTTTGCGCCGCTCGGGCGAAAGGTGCCAGCGCGTCCAATAAAGAAAATTGAAATTCGCCTTCAAACGCTGGCGTAATTCCCATTCGCTGCCGCCGACGGGCGGGCCTGAGCGTTTTTCGTGAACGAAGAAGATGCCGAGCAAGTGACCACCCGGTTGTAAAACCCGGCGCCAAACTTTGATCAGCTGATTGCGCTTCTCGGGTGAGACGGCGCAAAAGCAGGTGTGTTCCAAAATCATATCGAACTCGCCGGTCCATTTCTCGGGCAAATTGAACGCGTCACCGCGGACGAAGTTCAAGTTTTCGAGATTGCCGTACTTATCTTGCGAACGCTTAACCGCTTCTTCGCTGAAGTCGACGGCGGTGACCAAATGACCGAGCTTAGCCAAGTAAGCCGCATCGTGACCCGCGCCCGAGCCCAAGACGAGAACGCGTGACTTCGGAATCTTTAATTGCGGTAAAACAACCGCGAGTGCGGGATGCGCTTCGCCCAAATCCCAAGGCGTGTCCGAAGCTTTGAAATGATCGGTCCAGAAGCCGGGTTGCTCACTCACTTCGCTAGAAGTCAGCCAGGGCGGAAGCTCGATGCGCTGGCCGGCGATGGTGATCGAATCATCATCGAAACTTTCGAGCAGCTCGAAGAATTCGGTTTGACCGTGACGAGTGAACACGAAGGGGATCGCGGTTTTGCGGCCGCCTAAGGTTTCGGTTACGCCGTGGATGCGGTCCCACTCATCGAGGCTCAAAGCCGAAAAAGCAAACGTCGCCTTGGCGCCGTAAGATAAATCAAGTTCCCCGTGTTGTTTGCCGGCCATCGTAACGTGGCGGCCCAGGAGGGGAGCGTCGAAGTATTCAACGTAGGCATCGTTGTCGTTGAGCGTGGTCGTTAAGCGGCCATCGGCGTCGATTTTGTAATTCTCGATCATCGTTCGTCCAAGCGTCTCGTCGCTTACGCGCTTGCCGTCGAACGCAAAGTATCCTTCTTCATCCAGGGTGACGTAACGATCTGTGCTCAATGCTGGCCTTCACTTTTTTCGGGGGTTGTTGTTTCGGGTTGTTTCGGTGCTTCGGGTTTTGAACCTTCAAGCGCGCCGGCTTCGGCGGTGATTTGAATCGGCTCTGAGAACTCAACTTTGTTGTCGAGAATTTGCAGTTGATCGAAGCTCCAAGTCGCCATCTCGGGCGTTTCTTCGACTTTATTCAAGAGGGCCGAGCCGTGAATTTCGACCAAGGCCGAATTACCGGCTTGGCTCGTGTCTTCGAACGTGTAGACAAAATTAGCTTTGACGCGATCTTTTTTGATGGTCTCGGTCCACATTTTTTCGAAACGTAGATTTTTGCTTTCGGGCAGGTTCTTTTGCACGTACTCGGTGATGATATTACGCAAATCGTTTTGGATCCCGATGTGGACGCTTTCGCTAACGGGCTTTTTCGCGTGAACGGCCACCCAAGAGCCAACCAACGCCACCGCGAAAATCAAAACACTAACAACCTTCATTCACGACCCCATATACCGGATCACAAGCTTGTGATCCTGCTCATATCTGATATGCACTAACCAACAAAGCGTAGCGGAGAATCAGATGCGGCACAACAAAATCATAGGCTGGGAACGCTTCCTCGGGGTTGTCGAACAGGTTCAAAAATTCAGCCCTTGGCTCTCGCGTCAGATCGCCACCCGGGCGAGCGAATGGCCCTTCTGGTATTCGGGCTTAGCCATTAAAGAATGGGGCGAACGCCAAGTTTGGGTGCAACTTCCGAAATCATTTCGCAATACCGTCGAGAATGAGATCAGCGTAGGGCACTTGGTACTCGGTGCCGAACTCTCCCTGCGTTTAGTTTTACTTCGGCTGCGTCAAGAATTTCCGTTCCGCTATCGGCTACTCGGGTCGGCGAGTGAGATACACCACGCGGCTGAGCAACAGGTCGATTTCAAGTTTTCCATTCCATTTGAGGAATGGGAGCGCATCCGGCTGACTTTGGCGCGCGAAACTACGGCCACCGCCGAATTCGCCGTGCAGGCCCAGCTTGCCGACGGAAGATCGTGCGGGCTGTTCACGATCCGCGCGGCCTTTGAGCTTGAGAAATTCTTGCCTGCATAATAACTTTTCGGGATGGCCATCTTAGAGACACGCATCACTCCCGGCAGCGAATCGTACGGCTCGAACAAATCCGCGATGCAAGAGCTCGTCGCCGGTTTAAAAAACCGCATACATAAATCTGCGCAAGGTGGCGGGCCCGAAGCCATGGCGAAACACAAGGCCCGCGGCAAAATGACCGCGCGCGAACGTATCGCCGGCTTGGTTGATCCAGGCACCGAGTTTTTAGAATTCTCGGCTTTGGCGGCCAACGGAGTTTACGGCGATGATGCGCCGGGCGCGGGCATGGTCTCGGGTCTCGGGGTCATCAGCGGCCGCGAAGCGGTGATCTTGGCCAACGACGCCACCGTCAAAGGCGGTACCTACTATCCGCTGACGGTAAAAAAACATTTACGCGCGCAAGAAATTGCTTTCGAAAACGGCCTGCCGTGCGTTTACCTCGTCGATAGTGGCGGCGCGTTTTTGCCATTGCAAAGCGAAGTCTTTCCCGACCGTGATCATTTCGGGCGCATCTTCTACAATCAAGCCCGTTTAAGCGCCGCGGGCATCCCGCAAATTTCGGTGGTCATGGGCAGTTGCACCGCGGGGGGCGCTTACGTCCCGGCCATGAGCGACGAAAACGTCATCGTTAAGGGCCATGGCACCATCTTTTTGGGCGGCCCGCCGCTGGTGAAGGCCGCAACGGGTGAAGAGGTCAACGCGCAAGAGCTCGGCGGCGCCGAAGTCCATTGCGAAATCAGCGGCGTAACCGATCATTACGCCGAAGACGACACAGAGGCGTTGATCATCGCGCGCGATATTCTAGCGAACGTTCCGGTCAAACGTTACGCCCCGTATGTTTTCGAAAAACCGGAAGAACCCTTGTACGCGACGGAAGAGCTCTACGGGATAATCCCCAAAGATTCGAAAACGCCTTACGATGTCCGCGAAGTCATCGCACGCTTAGTTGACGGCTCCCGCTTTCATGAATTCAAAGCCAATTACGGCAACACGATCGTCACCGGTTTTGCGCACATCTTCGGGTATCCCGTCGGCATCGTCGCGAACAACGGCGTTTTGTTTTCGGAAAGCGCGCTGAAGACCGCCCACTTCGTCGAGCTTTGTGACCAAAGAAATATCCCGCTGGTGTTCCTGCAAAACATAACGGGCTTTATGGTCGGCAAAAAATACGAAAACGAAGGCATCGCCAAGCACGGCGCGAAGATGGTGATGGCGGTTTCGAACACGAGGGTACCTAAATACACGGTCATCATCGGCGGTTCGTTCGGTGCCGGCAATTACGGCATGTGCGGCCGTGCTTTCCAGCCGCGGTTTCTGTGGATGTGGCCGAACGCTAAGATCAGCGTGATGGGCGGCGAGCAAGCGGCGAATGTCTTGCTCACCGTAAAACAAGAACAGAACAAAGCTCTCAAAAAACCATTGATGAACGAGCAAGAGGCCGCCGATTTCAAAAAGCCCACGCTCGACAAGTACGAAGAAGAAGGGTCGGCCTACTTTTCGACCGCGAGGCTTTGGGACGACGGCATCATCGACCCTGCGCATACGCGTAAAGTTTTAAGTCTTGCGCTGCACGCTTCCTTCAACCGTCCTTGGCCCGAAAAGACCAAGGGCGTCTTCAGGATGTAAGATGGAATTTTTGAAAGTGACCGACAACTTAGGTGTAGTGACGGTTTCGCTAAACCGCCCGGAAAAACGTAACGCCTTCCATCCCGGCATGATCAGTGAGATCACGAAAGTTTTTAAAAATTTTGCCAAAGATAAACGGCTGCGCGCGGTGCTTCTTACCGGCGAAGGTTCATCGTTTTGCGCAGGCGGCGATCTCGAGTGGATGAAAGAGATGGCTTCTTATTCGAAAGCCGAAAACCTCAAGGACGCCAAACGCCTTTACGATATGTACCGGTTGATCCGCACATGCCCGGTGCCCGTCGTCGGTAAAATCTTCGGCCACGCCTTCGGCGGCGGCGCTGGTCTTACCGCCGTTTGCGATATCGTCGCGGCCGAGGAAAAAACGCAGTTTTGTTTCTCGGAAGTTAAGTACGGTCTTGTCCCGGCGGTCATCTCGCCGTTCGTGAACGATCGCGCCTCGCGCGCGAATATTTCGGAATGGTTCATGACCGCAAAGGTTTTCACTTCGGCGGAAGCACTCGCCGGCGGGCTCATCAACAAGACCGGCACGGCGGCCGAGGTCGACGCTTACCTCGAAGAAACTTTTAAGCTGATCGCGAACGCGGCGCCCGAAGCGGTACGCGAAACCAAAAAGCTGCAGCTCAGCTATTCGACCGTCGCATGGAAAAAGATGGAACCGGTTGTGACCAAACTGATCGCCGCGCGCCGCGCGAGTGCAGAAGGCCAGAAAGGCCTCAGTGCTTTTTTAACGAAGAGCGTCCCGCAATGGAGTGAAAAAGCCTATGTCCACCCGCCGAAGATCTAACCGACGTTTCACTAAACTCGGCATCGCCAACCGCGGCGAGGTCGCGGTCCGCATCATTCGGGCGGCTCAAGAGCTCGGCATGGAAACCGTCTTGCTGCATTCAAGCGTCGACGAAAAAACGGCGGCGTTCCGGTTGGCCGACCATACCGTTTGCATCGGCGAAGCACCCTCGGCAAATTCTTATCTGAACATCGAGGCCAACATCCACGGCGCGATGAGCGCCGGCTGCGAAGCGATTCACCCGGGCTTCGGGTTTCTTTCCGAGAACGCCGACTTCGCGCAAAAGGTCGAAGAGGCCGGCATGATCTTCGTCGGACCGACGCCGGAAAATATTCGTCTATTCGGCGATAAGATTTCGGCGAAGGCACACGTCGAAAAATCAGGCGGGCCGGTAATCCCGGGTTACCGTGGCGAAGATCAATCGATCGAGCGCTTGATTAAAGAATGCGAGCAAATCGGCTTTCCGGTTATCTGTAAAGCGGCGGCCGGCGGCGGGGGCCGCGGACTAAAAGTGATCCGCAACAAAGCCGACGCGACCGAACTCATTTTATCCGCGCAACGTGAAGCGCAGTCCTCGTTCGGCTCGGGCGTCGTCTTCCTCGAGAAGTATCTCGAAAATGCAAAGCACATCGAAGTGCAGATCTTCGGGGATACTTCGGGCCGGGTCACTTCGTTGCTGGAACGTGAATGCTCGGTACAGCGGCGCCACCAAAAAATCATCGAAGAAGCGCTTTCGCCCTCGCTCGATGAAGAGTTACGCGCCAAAATTTCGTTCACCGCGCGCGACCTCGCCGAGCGGGCGGCGTACGTCGGTGCCGGCACGGTCGAATTCTTACTGCAAGACGGACAATTTTATTTCATGGAGGTGAATACGCGCCTCCAGGTCGAACACCCCGTGACCGAACTCGTGCTCGGCGTTGATCTCGTGAAAGCGCAACTGATGACGGCGATGGGGCAGCCCTTAGCTTGGCCGAAACAATTTCAACCACGCGGTCACGCCATCGAATGCCGGCTTTACGCCGAAGATTCCTACAAGGGTGGGATGCCCTCAACCGGCAAACTGCTCGCGGCCGAATGGCCCCAAGGGCCGGGGCGCCGCTTCGAAGTCGGCTTCGATCCGGGCGACGATATCACGGCTAATTACGATCCCATGATCGCGAAGGTGATCGTGTGGGACGAAACCCGTATCCGCGCGATCCAAAAAATGAAGCGCGTGTTAAGCGAAACGATCATCTTCGGCGTCAGAACGAACATTCCGTTGTTGCAAGAAATTTTAGGTCACGAAGAGTTTCTGTCGGGCACGATGACGACAAGGTTTTTTGAAACTCACTTCAACAAAGGCCTAGCCGGCCAAGAGTACTCAAAATCCGAACTGGCGATGATCCAAACGCTAAACGCCCAAGCGGGCAACGCAGCTGCGACCGGCGAGTCCGCCGCCGCACCGAGCCCGTGGTCACACGCATGGAGCCGCACATGACCTACGTCGAAGTTGAATGGTCGGGCAAAACCGTGCGCGTCCCCGCGCTGAAGCATCAGGGCAAACTTTGGTTTCATTGGCAGGGCGAAACTCACGTCGTCGAAGTCTTAGCCTCGAGGCGGGCGGGCGGAGGCTCGGGCAAATCAAATCCCGGCGTCATCGCCGCGCCCATGCCCGGCAAGGTCACGCAACTTCGCGTGGCGGCCGGGGATGAAGTAAAAAAAGGCCAGGCCCTCGTCATCATGGAAGCGATGAAAATGGAATACACACTCGAAGCCGACCGCGACGGTAAAATCACGGAGCTGAATGCGAAGCTGGGCGCGCAGGTCGCGCTCGGAGACGTTCTCGTGCGGGTAGGTGAAGCATGAGCTCAAAGACGATTCAGGTTGTCGAAGTCGGCCCGCGCGACGGTTTGCAAAACGAAAAAGCGATGCTGAACGTCCCGCAACGCTTAAATTTCATTCGTCATTTAGCGGCCAGCGGATTGAAGCGCATCGAAGTGGGCGCGTTCGTTTCACCCAAGTGGGTGCCGCAAATGAATGAAAGCAAACCTTTGATCCTTGAGTTGTTCAAGAATCGAAAGCTTTATCCCGCGGATGCCGCGTTCTCGGCGTTAGTACCGAACGTTCAAGGAATGGAGGACGCTTTAAGCACGCCCATTCCCGAGATCGCGGTATTCGGCGCCAGCACCGAAAGCTTTTCGAAGAAAAATATCAACTGCACGATCGAGGAAAGCCTCGAGCGTTTTCGCGCAATCTGCAAAATGGCGCGCGCGAAAAAAATCAAAGTGCGTGGTTATTTGTCGGTCGCCTACGGCTGCCCGTACGAAGGCGCCGTCAGCGAAAAGAAAGTGATCGAACTCGTGAAGACCTATCTCAAGATGGGGATCTACGAAGTTTCGATCGGTGACACGATCGGCGTCGCGAATCCCAAGCAGGTCCGAAATTTTTTAAAAAAATTAAGCCGCGAAGTTCCGCTTAAAAAAATCGCGATGCATATGCACGACACGCGCGGAACCGCGCTGGCCAACGTTCTCGTGGGGCTCGAGATGGGCGTTACCGTTTTTGATTCAAGCTTCGGGGGATTAGGCGGGTGCCCTTACGCACGCGGCGCGAGCGGAAACTTAGCGACCGACGATCTAGTTTATATGTTGCACGGGATGGGTTTGAAAACCGGAGTGGATCTAGCGAAACTTCTGGAATACGTACCTGAGATGACTAAAGACATCGGGCGAAAGCTACCTTCGCGAACTAGCGAAGCCGGCCTGCCCGAGGTTCAGCCGTTTATTGAAAGAGCGACGAAATAACGTCTGCTTTTGCGGAAAAGTTAGCTAAGAAAATCATCAGCAACGTCACCGTAATTGGAAATAATTTATTCATACGTTCGGCTCCTCGTTGCCTATCCGTATAGCGAAAGCCGTACCAGGCCAGCACTAAAGCTATTGCTCCGCGCGGTTTTAAACGTGTATTTTTTCCCCGGCGGTGCTGTTTAAGAGTTGTTCGGCCAGGTAAAGATGGGCTGGGCTTTAACCGCCGCGAGGTCCCTCGTTGTCGGATAATCGGGCCCGATTCTTGTTAAGGCGTTAGGTGTACCCCATAGAATTGGTGAGGACTTTGAAGAGCTCAAGAACCGCGGAAAGATTCGCCCAAGCGCTGACCATCGCGTCGTTCATTACTCTTTGCTGGGTCGCCAATCGCGCGTTGCAGGCCCGGGTCAGCTGCGTGAATTCATCGTTCATAAGCTTCGTCCAAATCAACGGCGAACGGGTATCGAACTGCCGTTACGAGAGCCGTCTTTCACCACGAGATTTACTATCGCCACTCGCTAAACAGAATCAAGAGATCATCCGGTCGTTGGAAGTGTTGGAACCACTCGCGCAGTTGCTTCAAGGCAAGCGGCAGGGTTTAGCGATCGACGTAGTCTCGCGTGAACCGGATTTGTTTGAGCTCGGCAAAGGTTACGTTCGGCTCGGTCAAAACTGGCTAAAAAATCCGCTGCAGTTGCGTCGCGCTCTGATCATGGGCGTTCTCCGAAATGAGTTTCCGCAAACGTACACGAACCAATTTCAGCTTGAAACGTTAACCGATTTTTTATTGTTGTCGGTGTACGGGCAAGATGAGTGGACCGGCGACGACGGCAAAGTTTATTCGCTCGAACGCGACATGCGTTTTCCGACGACCGCACCTTCTTTCGAACAATACTGCCAATCGCCGTTTCGCTCATTGTCCCACCGGTCGGTTTGTAAACTGGACGGTGATAGTTCAGACATTGAGCAAGTGAACGTCTGGGGCTTTCGGCCGCTGCTGGCGGTTTCGTTGTGGCGGGTTTTCTCAAAGCTCTCGTTAGGCGAGAAAGTGCACGCCATGTCGGTCGTACGTTCGGGGCGAGCGTTGCCGGTTGTGCACGGGCTTAACGATATCTCAACCGAGAGTTTGGTCCGTTGGTTTGAAACGACTTTGGGTGAACATCTCGCGGTCCTCATCCCGAAGAAGACGGAAAAAAATGAGTACGCGGTCAAACGCACGCTCAAAGAATTGGAAGTTGAATCACCCACGCACTGGGAGCTGACGATCGACCTCACTTCTACCCCGGTGTGGCGTGAGATCCTCGAACAGATGCGCGAACGCGCTCAATACCGTCGCAACGAGCGGGTGCTGATTTTTACGCCCGAAGGCGCGAAGGCTTTACCTTCGGGTTTGCCGGTCGCGTGGGCGACCGATGATATCAGCTCGCAAAAGCATGTGCTGATCGCGTGTGACTGGCCCGCGCCCGAAGAGGCGGTGCACGTGCGTGCGCGACATATGTTCGCCCAGCAGTCCTGCGCGAAATTAACCCGTCCTTTTTGGGATTGATTGCGCCCGCCGTCGCTTCGGCATAGAGTCGGCGCATGGAAAATAAAAATGGTTCGCGGATCGGGAATTTTTTGAAAAGCGCTTTGGTACTTACGGGCGCACGCCAAGCCGCCGCGGCCGAAGACCTGCCCAGCTTTTTCACGCTAAAGGCGGCAAAACCAAACGGTGCTGAACAAAACTTTGCGGATTTCCAAGGTAAAGTGGTCCTTGCCGTGAACGTCGCATCCCAATGTGGTTTCACGAATCAATACCGGGATCTCGAAGCGCTCCACCAAAAATATAAAGATCAAGGACTCGTTGTCTTAGGCTTTCCGAGCAACGACTTCGGCGGGCAAGAGCCCGGCTCCGACGATGAGATTCAAAAGTTCTGCAGTTTGAACTTCGGCGTAACCTTTCCGGTTTTTAAAAAAGGCCCGGTGAAGGGCGAGCAGATCCAACCGGTTTACAAATATCTGACGGTGGATGCCGGCCCCGGGATGGGCGGCGCGGTCTTATGGAATTTCGAAAAATTTCTGATCGACCGAAAAGGACGCTTGGTTAATCGCTTCCGGTCGGTGACCAATCCCTCAAGTAAAAAGTTTGAAGCCGAAATCCAAAAACTTCTAGCCGCGAAATAATCAAACCCGCGCGTATAAGAAGAGTCGCTTAAAGGTGTATAGGTAAGCCCCGTCGCCGACGCGGTCGACGAATTCGCCGGCGTAGTCGCGCAAGAATTCACTATAACGTGCGGGCTCCATCTGCTTTTCGAATTGGGTAAGGTAACTCCCTTTGACCCATTCGACCACTTGCGAACTGGAACTCATCGGGTGCGCGTACAGCTTGGTAAAGATATTCATTTCGGTGACGCCGCAATCGACCAACAATTGTGCGTAATCCTCCATCGGGAGAACGGGCGCGGGCCTCGGCCGCAGGCCGTAACGTTGCGCGAGCTCGTTGGCCAGCGCGTGCGAAGTATGCTCAAAGTTGGCGGGCATCTGAATCGCCAATTGCCCGCCGGGGCGAAGCCAGCCCAGGATTTTCGGGAACAAGTGGCGATGGCCATCGGTCCATTGAAGCGCGGCGTTTGAAAATACGATGTCGAAGGGTTTGTCGGGCGAAAACTTCTCGGCCGTGATGTTACGAAATTCGAGGTGCGAAGCCGGTGCCGTGTTCGCCAGCATTTTAGCCGAGGAATCGATGCCGAGCGTATACGGCAGTTGTTCGCGTAAGTGCAACTCGCGAGTGAGTTCACCGGTTCCGCAGCCGACGTCAAGCAATCGGCCCGCTCCGGTAAACTCAATCAAACGGGTTAAGTCCCAAAAAGGTTGCGATCGTTCCGCTTTGAAGTGGTCGTACTGAGCGGGATTCCATGCGTCCATGCTCTATTGTTGTCCTAACTTGCGTCGTCACGCAACTAGTGAGAGCCTTAGGCCGTGAACTCCCAAAAAAATATAAAATCACAAACTCTTTGGTTCGCGCTTATCATTCTGATCGCGAGCGTAATTTACGGATTCTTGATCACGGCCCAGCCGCTCACCTGGGGTGATGATTCAAATATCTTCAATAATCCCCATTTTCTAAACAACGAGTGGGTCACGTTTTGGAAAGAACCCTACCTAGGCCTCTACATCCCCGTAACCAATCTGGTTTGGGAATCGCTTTACCATCTCGGTTCGGCCGAGGCGTGGCCATACCGGATACTCAACCTGCTTTTACATCTTTTAAATTCGGCGATGGTCTTTCTACTTCTGCGCGGGCTTGCGCGGCGATGGAGCTTTCATCCGGTTACGGTAATGTTCGCGACGGCGCTCTTCGCGCTCCATCCGTTGCAGGTCCACGCGGTCGCGTGGCTTTCGGGCGGGCGTGATTTGCTGTCGGCTTTTTTTGCGCTCGCGGCGACCGGAGTTTACTTTGGCCGGCGGCAACAACCGGGAGGATCAACGAGTCATTCGCGTTTTGCCCTCGCGACGGCGCTTTTTTTAACCTCGATGCTCTGTAAGCCGGCGATTGCGGTGCTTCCGCTTATTTTCCTAGGTCTCGAGGCTATCCTTGAGGGACGGATCGGCGTGATCCTCGCTTTGCGAATGGGTCTGTGGACGTTCTTCGCCGCGGCCGTGGCGTGGTTGACGAAGATGGCGCAAGGTCCTCTCGCGGATACGGAGCTTTCGTTCGGCAATCGACTACTCGTCGTTTTAGATACCTACAGTTTTTATTTGCAGAAGTTCGTTACCGCATACCCATTAACCGCAAACTACGCACGCACCCCGGAAGCGGCTTTGGCCGACGGTACCGTTATGGCTTCGGTTTTCATGGCGTTCGCTATTCTTGCGGGTTTTGGTTTCTTATCCTGGCGCACGGACCGTCGCTATTTATTGATCCTGCTTTGGTTCGTGGCGTTGCTTCCCGTGAGCGGGCTGTTCTCGTTCGCGTACCAAAATGTTTCGACGGTATCGGATCACTACAATTATTTACCGATGGCGTTGCTGGCCGCGCTGACGTTGTTTGTCTTATCGCGCATCGAATGGCAAAAAGCGCCGCGCCCGGTTCCCCACGCGATTCTCGGCGTGCTGATCGTGGCGTTATCGTTATTATCTTGGAATCGCGCGCAGGCCTGGACCAGCGACGCCGTTTTCTTCACGGACATGAGCAAGACTTCGCCCGATTCGTATTCTACCGCGCTCGGGATGTCGATCGTCATGTGCGAAGACGAGCAGCAGTTCGAAGAGGGTATCAAGTGGACCGAAATCGCGCTTAAGGCAAAGCCACTGGATATATTGGCACTCGCCAACCAAGCTTTTTGTTTTTTGCACGCCAAGAATTACTTCAGGGTGATTGAGCTCGAATATTATCTAGGTCAACTCGACATCGACACCATCGAGCAAACTCAGCCGACCGCGTACTCGAGTTTGCTTGCGTCGATCGGTACGGCTTACATCGAGCAACAGGAATACGATGATGGGTTTCAATTTCTTTGCGAAGCCTACCGGGTTAAGCCTACCGAACCTAATCACGCCGCCAACTTGCAGATCGCCAAAGATTTATTAAAGAGCAAAGGTATTGAGCCGACCTGCGAACAAGTCACGCCCGGCGAGGATGAAGACGGCGGGGCGGGTAGCGAACCGATCCAGGACATTTGGCCGCAGTTCGAGCAAGGTCCCGACGGCGGCCCGGGCGATGAGCCCGAACAAGATTAGATTATAATCCCCATTTATCCATCAGCGCGCGCACGTTCATCGAAGACTCGCGCGCCCAAGCGTTCGGATCTTCGCTTTTGTGATCTAGGCTATTGAGCGGTTTATTGATTAACGATTGGGCGGCCGCGATGGCCGTTTCGTCGGTGAGCGGTTCCCATTCTTCAACGATGGCGTATTGCGCCCGACCGGTATGTTGAGCGCTTAGCCATAAGATCTTTGAATCTTTCTCAACCACGAACTGGAATGTCACGTGCGTTTGATGGCTCAAATGAACTCGCGCTTCGTAGCTGCGGTAATCTAAGACTTTCATTTGCGTACGTGTCGTCATGCCTTGGTTGTTCGTGACCAAAACGAACAATTGCTCGTCGTCGTAAATCATCGCGTCGCGCAGCTCGATCTGCGTGCCTATGACGTCACCGCGGACTTTGGTGGAGTCTACGAATAGGGGATTCGACTTCGTCATATCCATAACTCCGAAGCTAAGCTCATGTAGGCCTGCGCCGCCGGCGAGCGGGGCGCGTGGGTGTGAACGGGTTTGTGACAGTGATGCGCTTCTTCAACCGCGATGTTGTCGGGAATGTAGTTCGAGTAAACGTGCAGGTCGTATTTTTCACGAACCTGGTGAATGACGTCCTTCACGATGCGGCGGTCACGAAAACGCGTAATGATGACGCCACGAACGCCCACCTTATAACCAAGGCCCACGCGGATATTTTGCAGCGTATTCAAGATCAGCTCGATCCCTTTGAGCGAAAAATACTCGGGACAGATCGGGATGATGATGTCCTTGGAAGCCATCAAGGCGTTGATCGTCATTAAGCCTAAAGAGGGCGAGCAGTCGATCAGAATCGAATCGTAACGGTGAGCGATCGGCTCAAGTTTACGTTTCAGAATCTGTTCCCGGCCAAAATGCGCGGCTAACTGCATGTCGACGCCCGAAAGCATAATCTCGGCCGGGATCATATCGAAGCCGAAAGTCTCCGACTTTTGGATTACGTCATCGATTTGGGCCTGATTTACGATGACGTCGTAAATTGTTTTTTCAAATTCTTGATCTCCGAAGACGGCCTTCGTCGCCGACGACTGCGGATCGAGGTCGATCAATAGAATACGTTTACCCTGTTTGGCCCAGCTTGAGGCCACGTTGAGGGAAGTGGTTGTCTTTGCCACCCCGCCTTTTTGATTGATCACGGAAACGATCGTCGCCATCGGACCCCTCTCTACGAATACTATTCTCCACATGATAAGTAGGGCCCGGGCTTTGGTCATCCCGGTCCAGGACTAAGGTCAGGGTTTGCTTAAATCTTGACCACTGTATGCCCGTCTTCGGCACCGTAAACGTACGCGTTTTTAAGTCCGCCATAAGTGAGCCTAGGAGCGTTTTGGCGGCATGGGCCCTGCTCTAGCTATATATAAGAGGTAATTTATGGCCCAACGGTTTTTATTTTTAGGTTTAGTCGTCGCGTTCTCGGCTTTCGCGCACAGTGCGCCCGGTGTCTGGCAACAGCTCGAGCGAGGGACCGTGAACACCAATCGCGGAATCGTAAAGTCCGTCGAACTGCAAAATTCCGATATTTATTTTGAGATCGAAACCAAAACGGCGTTCGGTGATCCGGTCATTATCAAAGACCGTTTGTGCGGCCTACGCGATGGATCGACCCATGATTCCGACGAAGTCCGCGCCGCCTTATTAAAAGCAAAGATTGAAATGCTTCAGGAGTCGCGCACGCAGAAGAAAATGATCGAATTCGGCTCGGGCGGGATGTGGTCCTCTTGCGTGAGCTTTTTGCGCTCGATCGATAGCTAAGGCGCCGTAAAAGGGCACTGTAAATCTTTCAAAGCGGGTATAGCGGCATACGGCCGTGGTCCCGCGCTTGCTCATTGAACCGGTTTGGGTTTGTACGTGGAGAAATATATGTCTTTCAGATTAAGTGCGTTCGTTGCCGTTTTGTCTTTCACCATAATGGCGGCGGGCTGTTCAAAAAAATCATCGAAGGGTCCCCGCGCCGCCGGTAAGCCTGCGGCCGTTGCGCCCGCGACCGAGGTTACCGAAGCTCCGAAGGCTGAGGTCACAGCGGGCGAAGAGATCATCCTCGAAGAAGACATCGCACGTAACGACCGACCCGCTCGCATCAACGAACGCGAACGTCCCGGTATCGACGACTCTCGTCGTGCCCCGGCACCCGAAGCCGTTGAAGGCATTGAATCAGGCCTCGGCGAAGGGGAAGCTGATGGTCCCGAAGCGGGTGGGCCAGGCGCCGATACTCAAGCCGGACCTAACGGCGAACCTGTTATTGAAGCTCGCCCTGAACCTTCGGAAGCCAACGGCGTGTCCCGCAATTCACAATGCGGAACCGCTTACCGCCGCAATACCGAACAGTGGGCGCCCGGTTTGCCGAACGCTCCCTCACCCGTAAAAATCTGCACCGGCGGCACCGTGAAGAAAGCGGAAGAGGGCCAGGCATTTACTTGTGAAAACAACCCTGATTTAGTTTTCACCGACGCCCGCCAAGACGGTTTGATGGCCCACGCCGTTGAACAAGCGAACCGCGTCCCAAAATTTATGGATCAAGGCAGCCGCGAACTTGCACGCCGAATCCGTGAGGTAAAGATCGACGCCGGCGCGAGCTCCCGCGAAGTGCGCGCCCAAGTACAGATATTGGTCGCCGAAAAAGAATACGAGAAATTTGATTTCCGCGGCGTTATGCAAAACGGCGCGGCCGGTATCCGCATGATTCCGCTGAACTCCCCCCGGGGTTTGAAGTTCAACGCCGTACTCACTTGCGTTGGTATCGATGGATCATGCGACAACGTGATCTTTCGTTTGCAGCAGCTCACCCGCACGGGCAAAGTCGGCCGTATCGCTTACATCGTAATCCGCTCGGGCGATGCTCACGTAACGATCTCGGAGCGCGACCGCATCGGCTACCGCACCATCGAAAATAAAGAACATGCGCAGTTCGCCGAGTTCTTGTCGAACACGACTTACAACACATGCGTTTCGGTTATGCGTGAAGTGGTCAACGGCCAGCGCCAGCTTCCGACCTGCGCTTACCAGCGTATGAAAGCCATCTGCGGTAAACGCGCCCAGTTTAAACGCCCCGCCGCCGAAGCATTTGAATTTCGTAGCTGGGCCGTGGCTTACGGCCGCTCGGGTTTTGAATTTGAAATGGTAGATCGCGAAACTCCGCGCTTCGTCGTTAAGGGCCCGCTCGTTGCCGGGAACGCAACGCCGATTTGGCCGCGCGCTTTGAACGTGCACGGCGCATTCGCTTCTTCCATCGACCGCGCCATCCTCGTCGCTAACGACGGCGGCGGTAACCTGAATTTGCAAATTGATTTTAAAGGCGGCTCGAATGCGCACACACGCATCAGCGTAACGACTTTGATCGAAGACGTTCGTAACAACCCGGAAGCGACGATGGCCCGCGCTCGTCAAATGCCCGCGCTCGCTCCCGGCGACACCGTGAACGAAGAAGAAATGCGCGATGATGAACGCGAAGAGCGCGGCGAACCCCGTCGTGAAATGGCGCCGCAAGTTCTGCCGCCCGCCATAGCGCCCGTACCGCGCGCCGCCCGCGCGGCCGCGCCGGCCACTCGTCCGTTACCCCCGCGCCCGGCACCGAAAGCTAAGAACGCTCAAGCCGCGAAGCCGGCCTCGGCACCGCAGGTGAAAGCCGGCGCGAATCCGCCGGCCGCCGTCGAAAAGCCGTCCCTAAGAAAAGGCACCGCGAGAGCCGCCGCTAAACCCGCCGCCAAAAACAATGCCCCGGCAAACACGGAGCCCGGCAAAACTGAGCCCGCGAAGCCCGCCGTTCCCGTTCCAGCACCCGCGACCGGCACCTGGGTTGACGTTCCGAAGCCCGCGGCAACCCCCGGCGTTCCCGCGCGTGAAAAAGAAGATAATCAAACCGTACAGCCCCGTGACGGTGCACCTCAAACGCCGCCCCCGGATGCAAACGAATAGCGTGAATTCCGGCGCTCAGCGCTAGGCCTAACAATCCCGGTTGTTTTTTCCGCACGACGCATGAAAAATGGCGTCAGGGTAAAACAATCGTGGAAATAAATAAGTCTGACACTCGAACAACTCAAGGACACGCGGTTGTGGAGGCGCCGAAGCTCGGCGCTTACACCGATTACCGCCAGTACCTGCGCGATTTCTATGAGCACAAACGTGCGCTGACGAGATCCGCATTACGCCCTTACTCGTACGGCACGTTCGCGGCCGGCGCCGACATCAAATCCCCGAACTATTTAAAGCTTATTATCGAAGGCCAGCGCAATCTTTCCCGCGAGATGGCCGTGAAGTTCAGCAAAGCGCTCGCGCTCGGTAAAGAGGATCTGGAAGAGTTTCTCGCGCTCGTGGATTTCACCCAAGCCATTGAACCGTTGGAACGTAATCGTCACCTCAAAACGCTGGCCGACCTTCGCGTGCGCCGGCAGCTCAAAAGCGGTGAGATCAATTCCGAAACTTGGGCCAAGGTTCCGTCGTGGGTCACTTGGGTGCTCTACGCGCTGACCGAACAAAAAAATGTCCGTTTCGAACCCGATGCCTTGTTCGATATTATGCGCGGTAAGGCGCGGCCCGATGAACTCCGCCGCTGCATGGAGCGCTTGTTCGAGTCGGGAGAGCTCGTTAAAGATCCGGAGACGGGCGCCGTCTCAAAAGGCCGCGAACTCATGAGCGGTTCCGAGAACGTGCCCGTGGCGCTCGTGCGCAAGCTACAAAGTGAATTAATTTATCTAGGTTTAGAATCATTATTCCAAGACCAACCGCAAGACCGTGAATTCGGCGCGCAAACCATGTCGCTCACCGAAGACGAATTCGAGAAACTCAAATTCGAACTGCGTCAGTTCCGTAAACGTTGGGCAAAGGACGTCGGCGTGGCAAGAAACTCGGTTAAGGGCGACCGGGTTTTCCAACTCAACATTCAACTCTTCCCCGTTAGCAAACCCGGCAAAGTCTGATTATAGATTTCTAGTTTTCTGTCAGATTTTGAACAAAAAAAAGACCGCTCTCGCGATCATTAACAATTCAGGTTTTGATAGACTCCTCAAAGTCCCAGCGACGAACTTAGAAGTTCGCACTTCGACTTTCTTAGGGGGGAGGGGGAAAGCGCCCGCCGCTAAGACTCCAAGAAGACAATATCCAACAAACGTACAGCTTCAACAGACGTTCCGCGTGTGGATATGTAGCAACTTGTGCTCCAGTGTGCAGAATCCGTCAATGCACTCTAAAATCATTCCTAGGTTGTAATGTAAATTTCACAGGCACAATTCTCGGCTTTTCACGCTGAAAATGGGCGCAAAGGTGTATACGCATGTTTAATTCGTCCTCGCCAAATCGAATCCGACAGCTGTTGCCAAAAAAACTTGGGATTCGAGTTGCAGGGTGTTACCCAAGGTGACGATGAAAACCCTCGATTGTCCCTATTCCGGAGTTTGCGGCGGCTGCGCCTGGGCCGTCCAAGACTTTGATGAACAGAATAATATGAAGTTAGAAGAAGTTCGCGCTCTATTCCCGGAAGTGCGCTGGCTCTATAGCCCCGATGCACGCGTGCGCGACAAAGTGGATTTGGTTTGGGAAGACGGCCGGCTGGGTTTGTACCGTCTCAATGACCGTACGGTTTTAGACATCGAAACTTGCGTGATGATGACCAAACCCCTCGAAGATTTTTTCAAGGAGTACCGTCTAAAAACACCGCCGATCCGTAAGGGCAGCGTGCGCTTGCGAGTTTCACCCTCGGGCGAAAAGGGTGTCTGGCTGGATTTCGCTAACCAAGACGTTAAGAATTTATTCGATGAACGTGACTACTTAAAGTGGTTGTCGTCTATCGCCTTCGTTGAGATCGGACAGCGCCGCAAGCATCTAACTTGGAAAGACGGCGCACCCAAATTGGTCGATCCGGAATTACGGCCGTGGTTCGACAGTTACGATGCCGCCGGAAAATCTATCCCGCTTTACGGGCCCGTCGGGGGCTTTTCGCAAACCGGGTTCAACGCAAATCGTGCGTTGGTCGATTCGGTTTTAGCGTTGGCGAAGAAGTCGGCGGTCAGCGACTGGGTTGAATTATTTTGCGGGAACGGCAACTTTACGCTCGCGCTGGCTTCTACCGGCGCGCAAATCGAAGCGGTTGAGATGGATCCGCTCGCGATCGAAGGGTTGAACAAGGCTTTGCCGTCGAACGTGAAGCTTTCCCAGGCCGACGTTTACCTGAAAGCGAAAACACTTCCGGCGTTGAACGGCCGTGGGCTGCTCGTAGATCCCCCGCGCGCGGGGCTGCGCGAGGTGCTCGGCCTATTACACGAAGACAATTTACCCTCGGCGATTGTTTACGTTTCTTGTTTCACGGGAACATTCTTGAGCGACGTTGCCGACTTGAAAACACGCGGCTACCGGCTCGAGGATCTACACGCCATCAACCAGTTTCCGTATTCACCCCACGCCGAGTGGGTCGCTTTGTTGACACGCCGCTGATTTAAGTTATTGTCCCGCGAAATGATCGTTACCGCCCACAACGTAAAGAAGAATTTCAACCACCGCATCGTGGTTGACGGCATAAGCCTCGAGGCCGACGAAGGCGATCTCGTCGCTTTGATCGGTCCGTCGGGCTGTGGGAAATCGACCTTGCTTCGCTGCTTAAACGGTCTAGAAAGCATCGACGACGGCCGAATTCAGATTTGCAACACCACGCTGCTCTCTCCTCGCGATATCGGCCAAAAGATATTTAGTCAGCGCGCTTTGGCCGTCCGCCAAAAAGTGGGAATGGTTTTTCAAAGCTTCAATCTGTTCCCGCATCTTACGATCATCGAAAATTTGATGGTTGCCCAGCAGGTCGTCTTGCGTGTGGATAAGGCGCAGGCCGAGCTCACGGCGCTGGATTTATTACGCAAAGTAGGTCTCGAGGACCGGCACGATTTTTACCCCGGTGAAATCTCGGGCGGTCAACAGCAACGGGCGGCCATCGCGCGTGCGTTGGCCATGTCCCCGAAAGTATTGCTCTACGATGAACCGACGAGCGCACTCGATCCCACATTGGTCGACGAGGTCTTGCGCGTAATGAAACAACTCGATCAAGAGGGCATGACCCAAATCGTGGTCACGCACGAAATGCGCTTCGCCCGCGAAGTCGCCGATCGTATCGTCTACATCGAACACGGCAAAATCGTCGAACAAGGCCCCCCGGCCCAAATCTTCACCAATCCCCAAGATGAACGCACCCGCACGTTCCTAAAACACTTCCTATGAAAACAGTACTGGCCTTTCTCCTCCTATTCTCGATTTTCGATTCTCGCGAAGCGGGGACAACGCCGCTTCGTTGGGGTGCGGATTTTGAGAGTGGCGCACCTTATTCTTTCAAAGACCCGAAAAATCCCGACCGTATCATCGGCTTTGAAGCCGAGATCGTCGAGGCCATCGCGCGCGAGATCGGCATGGAAGTTCAAACCTTTCAAAATAATTGGGAAGGTTTGGTGGAGGGTCTTAAACGGGACGATTACGACATCATCGTCAACGGTCTCGAAATTACGCCTGATCGCGCGGGCGTGGTAAATTTCTCGCAGCCTTACTACATCACGAGCGAAGTGATGACGGTCCGTAAGGACGAAAACAAGATCATCACCTTAGAAAGTGCCGAGGGTAAACGTATCGGTACGCTCGCGGGTTCACTCGCGCAGCGAATTTTAGCGCAGCAAGATTTTCCGTTCGAAATGCTCACCTACGGCGAAGAAGTGCACACGTACAGTGATCTTGCGCTGGGCCGGCTCGACGCCGTTTTCATGGACGAGCCGATCGCGCTTTACTACGGCAAACCTAATCCCGCGTTGAAGATCGTGGGGCCCGCCGTAGGCCGCCTTGAATACGGCATCGCCACCCGGCTTAATGATAAAGAACTCACGCAAAAAATTCGTAAGGCGTCGGCCAAGCTCATTGCCGACGGAACTTTTCGCCGCATTCTCGAACGGTGGGGTCTGTGGAACGGGCTGACCGCGAAGCAGTGGGGGATGAGCGCCGAGCCGGAAACGCCGGCCCTCGCCTACGAGGAATATCTCAAAACCGCTTGGAAGCCTGTCGACTTCGTCGAGCGCATGCGACGTTACGTCGGCTTTCTACCTTTGCTCGCCAAGGGCGCGGTGATGACGTTACAGATCTCGATCATATCCATGGTACTGGCCATGATCATCGGATTGTTTACGGCGCTCGGCCGTTTGTACGGTCCGTGGCCGTTGCGTTGGGTCGGTATCGCGTACGTTGAAGTGTTCCGCGGCACGCCGCTATTGATTCAGCTATTTTTGATTTTCTACGGACTCCCGCACTTAGGTTTACGTTTGGATCCTTTCATCGCCGCGGTCTTAGGCTTAGGCCTTAACTACGGAGCTTGCGAAGCCGAAAATTACCGCGCGGGGATTTTATCTATTCCTAAGGCGCAGATGGACGCTTCGCAGGCGCTGGGCATGTCGCACGTTCAAGCACTTCGCTATATTATTTTGCCCCAGGCAATACGGGTCGTGATCCCGCCGGTGACGAATGATTTTATCGCGTTGCTTAAAGACTCATCGTTGGTGTCGGTGATCACGATGGTTGAGCTAACTTCCATTTACGGGCAGCTTGCATCGACCTATTTCGATTACCTAGGTATCGGTTTGCTCACGGCCGCCGTTTATTTCCTGATCGGCCTGCCGTTCGTGCGCATTTCCAGATACTTCGAATCTTCGCTCAACGTTCACTTCTCGGCGAACGGTAAACGCTAATCCTTAAAATCAAAAAGGGCGTTCTTTCGAAACGCCCTTTCCGATTTACTTAAGGAGAATGCGGCTTATTTGTTCAGGCCCTTGCCGGCAACGTTGCCCTTTTCATTGCGTTGCCACTGATCGGTACCCGTCGACTTTTTACCCAGCTCATTTTGTTCGCTGCTGGTTGAGCGCTGGCTCTTATCTAAATTCGGGCTCGGCATCGTCTTGCCGCCGTCCGTTCGATTTAAAGTTGAATCTGCGTTTCGGCCCATTCGATCGCCCATGAGTTCCTCCTCATTGGTTAATGAAACTCGATAAGAGACAAAGCAAGATCGGGGCCCGCCTCAATTCGAGGCTGGCCCTAGGGCAAAGGCCGTTTGGTGGGGCAACGGGGCTTTGTGGTGCCCCGTGGTTTCGATGCCGTGTCGCAATATGTTGCATACACAACAATAATGTTGCACCTACAACAAAAGGGGAGCATGCTTTGTTTATGTTTGAAGGTTGTCTCTTTTTCAATTTAAACGCGCTGGTCCGGGACCTGAATAAAGTTTGGGATGCGCAATTCGACGAAGTCGGGTTAACGCCCCCGCTCGGCTACATGCTCTTCGCTATCTTAAATGAGCCGGGGTTGTCACAAAAAGAGCTGGCCCAACATCTTTATTTAGAACGTTCGACGGTCACCCGTTTTTTGGATTCGCTTGAAGCGAAATCATTGATCAAGCGGGAAGCCGCCACGGAAGACGCCCGGGTCATTCGGGTTACGGCTTCCGAAAAGGGCCGGGCTCTTAAACCCAAGTTAGCTAAAGCGATGAAAAAGGTCGGCGAGGCGCTTGAAGGGCGCGTCGCTAACCAAGACGTCGACTCGCTAATGAAAGTCTCATCAAAGGTTCGCGAAAAATTAAGAAGTTAAATTTTTAAAAAACCAAAACAGTTGTATGTACAACTAAGGAGTTAAAGATGATCACGGTATTAGGAGCAACGGGCAATGTGGGCAGTAAAATCGCGGCGCAACTTTTAGCGAAAGGCGTACACGTCCGCGTGGTCGGGCGGGACGCAAAAAAACTTAGCGCGCAGTTCGGCGGCGCGGAAGTACGCGCCGGTGACATCACCGACGTTTCATTCCTGACGGAAGCGCTAAAGGGGAGTGAGGCCGCCTTCCTAATGATCCCGCCGGACTACGCGGCGGCGTCGTTCGCCGGTCACTACCAAAAGGTGAGCGAAGCCATCGCGGCGGCCGTGAAGAATTCGGGGCTAAAGTTCGCGGTTAATCTCTCAAGCCTAGGTGCCGAGCTAGCCGGCGGCACGGGCCCCATCAAATACCTCGGGCCGCACGAAAAACGCCTGAACGAAATTGCGGGTCTAAACGTCGTACACCTCAGGCCCGCGTTCTTTTTCGAAAATATTTTGGCGAACGTGCCGTTGATCCGCGCGCAATCTATAATGGGATCTCACACGGACGCCGAAGTGAAGGCCCCGATGATCGCGACCGCCGACATCGCCGCCGCCGCGGTGAAATTATTGGTCAACCGTGATTTCGAGGGCGACTCCGTCCAAGAATTGCTGGGTGCGGAAGATTTAAGTATGAACGAAGTTACCGCGTTGATCGGCAAGGAGATTTCGAAGCCTCTGAAGTACGTCACGTTCGACGGACCGTCGACCGCGGGCGCATTGGTCGCGGCCGGTTTCTCGAAAGACACCGCGGGATTGTTCGTTGAGATGAGCGACGCCACGAACTCGAAGTTGATCAAAGGAACCCGAACCGCGAAGAGTACGACGCCGACAAAGTTTTCCGACTTCGCCGCGATTTTCAAAACTCTGGTCTAAACTTAGATTTCGAACGGGAAGCTAAGTGAAAGAACGACCGCCGAGTAATCAAATTTGCTCAGGCGGTCTTTGACGTTCCCTTTCACCGCGCCTTGCTCGTATTTATCGAATTCGTACATCACGTACTCTGCGTTGACCGCGAAGGGAACTTTGTAGCGATATCCGATGCCGACTTTTTTGGCCGAACCAAGATACTTAATCCGCTCCGGGGTCGTGCTGACTTGGCTCTCGTGCGGCACGACGGTCATGCCCGCGAAGATTCTTAGACCTAAGGCGAACTCAACGCCCGCGACGCCGAAGATGGAAACGTTGCTCCAATTGGTACCTTCGCCGGCTCCGTCCAATTTCAACTGTGCGCGCGAAGCTTGATATTCGCCGCCCAGAAAAAAACTTCCATACAAAAACCCCGCGCGGCCACCGTACGTAAAGCCGTCGATGTTTCCCGTCGTGGTTACATTTTGTTGCGTTACATCCGGGTTGAGCGCGGCGCCGGTGACTTTATAATTCCCTAACGAATATCCTACGATGGGTTCGAACAAGAATCCCGCGTGCGCTTGTGTCGTCACGGCCAGAGATAACAAAACCAAAGTGAGCCTAGCTAAATTCATAAACACCTCATCCCGATTGTAAACTTTCGCGGGCCGCACCGGTACCCGGGCTGGACCTTAGGCCGGGGCGTATCACCCCTTTGCCTGCACAGATGAGACACCGGCGGTGGATAAAGCGGTGGATTGCCGTTTGCAAAAGCGAGCCGCAACGAAGGGAATTCCAATATGCAGTACATAAATAATCCTACTTTTAAAAGATACGCGGGCGTCATCGGCGCCCTAGGCGGAGCGGCGGCCGGCTATTTCGCATTCAAGGCGATGTGCGGAGATGAACCTGAAGTCTGCACGCGTTTGCAAAAAAACTGGCGCGACGGCGAATCCGATCTTGTCGAAGAAGCCTCGTTAGAATCTTTTCCGGCGAGCGATCCTCCCGCGTCTTATTAAAGTAACGGAAAGTTATTCGAGCGGGCGGCGTTCGATGAATATTGCGAGACTGAGGTAAAGTATCGCCAGAATCACGCCGGCCTCACCACCGTAGAAGGGATCCAAGGGGCCCGCTTTGAGGAAGTGTGGATAGATGCCTTGGATCCATGTGTTGTGGGCGGCGAGCGCCAACACGCATGGCCAGACCGAGCGTGAAGCCTCCCGCAACTGACCTAAAAAGAATGAGAACGAAACCAGCATAATTGTGAAAAGCGGAACGCTGACGACCGGAGCTGCGGCGTTCGCGTGAGTGCCGAAAATAACCAGCGGCATCTGCCACGCGGCCCATACCACCCCCGTAATAAAATAAGGGTACGGCCATCCTATTTCCTTTAACCGCGTATGCATGAAGCCACGCCAACCTAACTCCTGACCCGCCGCCAATATCCCGGCGACGACCACACCCAAGGTCGGCGCGAAGACCACGCGGTTCATCGTCGGCTTATCCCAGATAAAGAAGAATTCTCCGATACCGGTAAAGGCCGAAACCGATAGTAAAATTAACGCCGCCGTAGCGGGAACCGCGTAAGCCAGGACAAAATATTTCGGGTGGGGCATCCAAAGCGCGAGGTCATGTTTTACGGGGCGTGTGGTGTTCACGAAGTAGAGCGCGCTGGCCACACCGACCAAGCCGGGAATCAGAAGCAAAACATTGATCCAAATCCCGTTAATGGAACCGTTACTCTTTATGATTTGGTACGCAATGAAGAAGCTTAGGGCGAACGTGAAGCTGAGAAAAACAACGAGTTGGTGGCGGGGAGAAACCTTCATTAAACAATACTCGTAGGCCCGTAGCATTTCGTCAATGCGGGGTACGGGCCTACGTGCGGGGGGACCTTAGAACCAATATTTCATCGCGCCGTTCAGCGCAAAAGTATCCGCGACATTTTCGTTCACGAATAAGTAGCGGGCGTTTAAACCTAAAGTAACGGTGCGTTCGGTAATTTCTTTACCTAGCGGTAAATCAAAACCGACCACGGGGCCGATACCGAAGCGTACGCCGTCGTTCGTCGATTCGGAATCCCAAACGGGGCCGAGCATCGCGCCCACGTAGGAACGATTGATGACCGGGATCGAGCCGCCGAAGTTATACGTACCGCGACCGAGCAAAGTCGTGCGCGTCAGATTGCCTTCGTTTTCGGTCGAGGCAAGTTCGGCACCGACGCCGAAGGGGATATAGGGCTGAATACCCCAGTCGACTCCGTAACCAAGCGCCGATTCATACTTGCCTTCGGCATTGGTGTATCCGGCAAGGAGACCCATGTGCGTACGCCATTCATTAATGGTTTCCGGTTTGGCCGGTTTTGGAAAAGTGTTGGTGCCTTCGCTTTGTGCAAAAGCGAAAGGGCTAAGACAGAAAATAATTGCTGCGAACATTGATTTTAAATTCATGGAGCCTCCTAGTTGATCGACGTATTCCGACCCGAATTCTAAGTGCAAAGTGAATTCCAGCGCTTTGATGAAAAAAGACGGTGGAATTGAGGCATATTTGGGCCGGGACAAAGTGAGCGGTAGAGATTTAACCCCTGGATCAAAGTCCTGCGCGCGAGAATCGATTTGCACGTAGCTTAATCAAAATCTTTTTATCTGTGACGGATAGTTTTTCGGTGCAAGCCGTCCAAGCAGCCATCAATCGAGGTGCTTCTCGATGAACCGAAGAATAGTTTTTGCCGACGGTTTTCTTTTGCGGAAGCGCGAATAAAAAAGTAGTCCCACCATCGATTGACGTTTGATCCAAGGATTCTCCGATCGGTTCCACTTCTTGAACACCGGCAACATGCGGGCGGGCGCGTGTTCTAAAAAGCGTGCGTAGTGCGCACTCAATTCATCCGAATGTCCCCAGTTGTCGACCCGGTTATTTTTAGGTTGAGGTATTCAAGTTTAGATAGTCCGCCACCAATGTAGTCTTCGGCTTTCCACTTCCCGGCTTGGTTCTTAGCGCCCAAAGCGCGCAAGCGGGATTCGACCTCATGCAGATAGTTTTTCATAAATCCCCGGCATAGCCTTTTTATAGATTTTCGAAAAAGGAGTTTCTATGAAAATCGCCCTTATTGCCATCACCTTGATGGCCACCCAAGCTTTTGCGTACGCCGACAAAACTTACGAATGCCGCAACGTAGATGGATTGCCCAAAAACACTTATAAGATCCAATCGATTATGCCGGCTCCGGGAGTGTCCCTGCCTTACGTCGAGATTCATCGTTTCTTTCACGCCACACCGGGCGACGTTCATTCAAAGATCATCGAGGCGTCGATGCGCGGCTACGCGACGGTCATTCAAATTGAGCCGGGGCGGACTTCGATGCAAATTGCGGCGTTGAAATTAGAATTTCAAGGCGACACGCTTCTGAATTGCCGGGAGTAGTCTTGCGTTAGACCGGCCGAAAGTTTGAACGCATCGTGCTAATCGGCACGATAGAGCCGCGCTATCCTCGCATAGGATAATTCAAATTTACTTTATCGTGAATCTGGCCAAAACTTCATTTGTAAAACCGCACATGCAAAGACAGACCACCGTTTCGAAAGGAATCAACATCGTGTTTACGAAAAGCTTTTCGTTCGCCGTCACCGCGCTCGCCGCGGTTATGATGGTGAACTCGCCCGCCTTCGCCCAAAAAGAGAAACCGGATCCCCGTTCCGAAAACAAACTCGCTTCGCCCAAATCTGCGAAAGAGCCGACCGCCGCCGGTAAGTCGACCTCCAGCGAAAGTTTCGCCGACCGCAAGACGATCTCGAATCAATTCTGGTGGCCCGAGCGTTTAGACCTCAGCCCCCTTCGCCAAAACGGCGTCGAGTCCGACCCGATGGGCAAAGACTACGATTACGCGGTTGAATTCAGCAAACTCGATCTCAATGCGGTGAAAACCGACATCTCGAAAGTACTCACCACTTCGCAAGATTGGTGGCCCGCCGATTACGGACACTACGGTCCCTTCTTTATCCGCATGGCATGGCACAGTGCCGGTACGTACCGCACTCTGGATGGCCGTGGTGGCGCGGCGAGCGGTCAACAACGTTTCGAGCCCTTGAATAGCTGGCCCGACAACGTGAACTTGGATAAAGCGCGCCGCCTCTTGTGGCCCGTCAAAGCAAAATACGGTCGCGCTCTTTCGTGGGCCGATCTTATGGTTCTTACCGGTAACGTCTCGATGGAGTCGATGGGCTTCAAGACTTTCGGCTTCGCCGGCGGCCGCCGCGACGCTTGGGAAGCCGACATGGTTTACTGGGGACCCGAGAAAAAAATGTTAGCCGACGATCGCCGACAAAAAACGGGTGGCTTCAAAAAGCCTTTGGCCGCGGTACAAATGGGTTTAATTTACGTCAACCCGGAAGGCCCGAACGGCAAACCCGATCCGTTGCTCGCGGCTAAAGATATTCGCGAAACCTTCGGCAAGATGGCCATGAACGACGAAGAGACCGTCGCGTTGATCGCGGGTGGTCACTCCTTCGGTAAAGCGCACGGCGCCGCCGATCCTTCGAAGTGTGTATCGGCCGCACCGGCCGGCGCTACTTTGGAAGAGCAAGGCTTCGGTTGGAAAAATAAATGTGGAAGCGGTATGGGAAAAGACACCATCACCAGCGGTCTCGAAGGTGCTTGGACTTCAACACCCACGCAGTTTTCAATCCAATATCTTACTAACCTTTTCAACTTCGAATGGGTAAAAACCAAAAGCCCCGCGGGTGCTACGCAGTGGGTTCCCAAAAATAAGGCGGGGACCCAACAAATGGTTCCCGACGCCCATGACCCGAAGAAGCGTCACGCGCCGATCATGTTCACGACCGACTTAGCGTTGAAAGAAGATCCTAGCTACCGCGAAATCTCGAAACGCTTCATGGACAACCCGAAGGAATTCGAACTTGCGTTCGCGAAAGCTTGGTTCAAGCTTACCCACCGCGATATGGGCCCGCGCGCCCGCTACGTCGGCGCCGAAGTCCCGAAAGAGACTTTGTTGTGGCAAGATCCGATCCCCGCCACCGAAGGTAAATTGATTAGCGCATCCGACGCCGATAGCTTGAAGAAAAAGATTTTAGATTCCGGCGTAACCACGCAAGAATTGGTTCGTACGGCTTGGGCCGCGGCGTCTTCGTTCCGCGCGACCGATAAACGTGGTGGTGCAAACGGTGGACGTTTGCGTCTCGCTCCGCAAAAAGACTGGGCCGTAAACAATCCGGCGGAGATCGCGAAAGTTCTCGCAGCACTCGATAAAGCTAAAGGTAAAATGAAAGTCTCGATGGCCGACATGATCGTCTTGGGCGGCGCCGCCGCGATCGAGAAAGCCGCCCGTGACGGAGGCTGGAACGTAAAAGTTCCGTTCACGCCCGGCCGCATGGACGCCACGCAAGAACAAACCGACGTCGTTTCGTTCGCGGTTCTCGAACCTAAAGATGATGGTTTCCGCAATTTCCATTCGCCCGGCAATTACTTGGCTCCGCTCGACGCCCTAATCGATCGCGCCAACACGTTGAGCCTTACGGTTCCTGAGATGACGGTTTTGATCGGCGGCATGCGCACGCTCGATGCCAACACCAACGGTTCGAAGCACGGCGTGCTCACGGGCGCGCCCGGTAAACTATCGAATGATTTCTTCGTGAACTTGCTTGATATGTCGACCAAGTGGCAAAAGTCGAAGAGCGATCCCGCCCTCTACGAAGGCGTCGATCGTAAAACCGGCGAAGCGCGTTGGACGGCGACTCCGGTCGATATGATCTTCGGTTCGCACTCGGAACTTCGCGCCGTATCGGAAGTCTACGCGGCCCAAGACGGCAAACAAAAGTTTATCGAAGACTTCGTCCGCGCCTGGAACAAAGTGATGATGCTCGACCGTTTCGACATCACCATGAAGGGTCAGAAGATCTAAACGATCATTGGAAAATAGAATTGTTTATCTGAAGGTGGGCCCCGAAAGGGTCCACCTTTTTTTTGCAAAGCTTAGAAGAATAAGCTGAACGACAGCGCGATATCGTTTACGTAATTTCCGTACCCCGCGAGATGCCAGCGGTCGCCACCGATTCCGACCCCGAACCAAAACTCATGATCGGTTTTGTCTTTTGTGCTGTTATCATCACGGTCGTGCAGCGTGATCTTGTCGTTTAAGCTCAGTTGCAAGAAGTCGGCACGGACCATCAAGCCGGGTGTGATCAACACGCGGTCGGCGTAGGTATTCTTATTTTCGTAATCGCGCTTGCTCGCATCCACGGTGAAAGTCCATTGGCTCGCGACGTAAGAATAGCCGGCGCCGTAACTTTTTAAATCGTTTCCTTCGCCGTTATCTTCGTTGAACTCCGCGATTAATCCCAACCGATGCTTCCCGTTAAAGTTGAACAGCAAGGCCGCGGTGTAGAGGTTTTCTTGGTAACGCAAGCCAAGGCCCAAACCACCGATCGCCACGGCGCCGGCGCCGGCAAAACGTCCGTCGCATTTATCGCAATCACGCTTGTAGTAGCCTGCCGCGAGGCCCGCGCTCCCGGTGCCGTAACCAAGTTCCCCGCCGTAGCCGGCCCGTCCCGTGTTGTTGTCGTCGCCGTCGTTATCGGTATCGTACTGAAGACTTGCCCGAAACGAATTTTGATATAGCACGCCGTTCGGACTTTCGTTCGTGTAACCCGACGAAAAGTTCACGGTCGAAGTCAGCGTAGGGGAAGAGATCCCCTGGCCGATCGCGATGAGGTTCGCCTGGTTTGTTGTTGCGGCTTGCGCGGCGGATGCGAAAAACAGAAGTAAGAAAGCAGTTTTCATGTAGGTCTCCTGCTTTAAGGCTGAGCCTCATTTAGGCCGATCACAAGGCTAGCCTCGTCAGCCGACTTCCATATGGGCCGCCTTTTATCTGATCTCAATAACTGGTCTTATTTAATTAGCGAGACGTATAGGACCGAGGGGATAAGCAAATAAATAGCTAAGAACAGAACGAGCTTAACGAGAGGGACCCGTTCACCATTTTTGAAGGCCATGTAGAGGTGATACATTCCGGCGACGTGAAGCACCCCAGGCACGATGAAGGTAAACAGGGTGCAGAAAAAGAACTTCCGAAAATGCGGCGATTCTTCCTCCAGCGGTTTTTCGCGACCGGCCATTTCGGCCTGCGCCATTAGCCGGTTCACGATGTCTTGCGCGGCGGGGACGTCTTTCTCCCGCACGTAAATCGGGAAGCCGTCGAAGAACACCGAATAACCTTCCAAAGCTAAATCCACCGTATCGTCGGCGACCTTGCGGCTCATGTCGCGTGGGCTCGTCGCCGTTTCGATATTCCCTTCGGCCAAGGCGGCCAGGATAGCCTCGCGTTGGATCATGCTCTGCGCTTTGAGAAGTAGCTTTAGGTCGTCATTCATGGCTTCGGACTATAGGACCGTGTCACGCGAAAGTCTGCCCATTCCGGATTGGATTATGCTATATATCAAGGCGTTCAGAAGTTTTGATACTCACGGGGGCGACATGGTTTCGACGTGGGCAGTGAAACTTCAGGAGCATGCCGAGGCGGACGAGGTCCTCGTAAAAACGTTCAACCTGATATTCGGCAACGACTATCAACAACTTGCTGCCTAGTTTTCTAGCGTAGCTTCGACGAACCCGATATTCGCCGTTGGTATGGGTAAGTCGTCACTTTAGACGGATCGATTGCGGTTTGTTTTCTCGAGGGACCGCGATTTAAATAAACTGGGGGACGGGTCGAGGGGAGCGTGTCGTTGCGCGCCCCATGGCCTAAGTTAAATCAACGACTAAGCATGTAGCCCGCCTGAATGCGGATCTCTTACGGACGAGGGTTCGATTCCCTCCGCCTCCACCAAATTTTTGGCGAAGCCAAAAATTATACAGTATCCCGGATACAGTTAACGGTATCCAGGATACCGAATAAGACCGGATACAGTTAACGGTACGGTATCCGGTCGACGGTACGGAATACAGAATACCGTACCGGTCTCCGGATCCTTCGTTGAAAGACTGATTTCACTAAATTTTCGGCTTAATGATTTCCGTAATCTTCGAATCAATCAGTTTATAAAGACAAGCTCCCAAGTGATCCGCTTGGTCGATCAGCGCATCATCTTCTAGTTTCGCCATTTTAAAAATCGTTTGGCATTCTTTGAGCGAACCATAGGCGGATTGGTAAAACCTCTTCTTTTCTTTCACCGAAGGCTTCGCGTTTCCTTCGGCGAGATTTAACGGAATCGATGCGGCCGCGCGGACCAACTGATCGCGGAGGTGGCCCTGCACTTTCGCTTTAATTGCTTTTTCATGAAATCCGACCGCAAGATCCAATGTTCTAAACGTTTTCATTCGTGCTCCTTTGCGAACCGTCGGTGCAAGACTTGACCATCGGAGTCTTACGGCTGGTGACCATCCCGCCCGCGCGGCATCCGAATACCGGTCGCGGAATTCAGGCGGTCTTTCGGGTTCGGATAGTGTTACGGTCGGGCGAATTCGAACTTAGCCCTCAAGAAAGGTGAACATTATGAAAGCCACGTGGAACGGGACCGTCATCGCCGAGAGTGATCAGACCGTCGTTGTCGAAGGGAACCACTATTTTCCCGAAGCAAGTTTGAAGAAGGAATACTTTACCGCGAGCCCCACGCACACGACCTGCGGGTGGAAAGGCGTCGCCAGTTACTACACCTTAAACGTCAACGGGGAATCAAATAAGGACGCCGCCTGGTTTTACCCGGAGCCCAAGGACGCGGCGAAGAATATCAAGAACCACGTCGCATTCTGGAAAGGCGTCGTGACCGCTAATTAGCGGTTCGAAGCAAGGTTAGACCGAACGGGCGTTAGCGTCAGCGTGGAGAGTCCGCCGCGGGTATCGGTTTCCATTTTGAAGTTATACAGGAAGCTCATGCCCGCGAGACGGCTGCATTTATCGCAATAGGCAATCTCGACGTTCTTAACGATCCAATCACCGAGCCGAACTTGCGGCACCCGCATTACGCGGATCGCGATCACTTCGCCGGTGGCGATTTTCGCGCGATGGGCCTTGCTGGTTTCCTTGAGCCCGGGCCAATACTTATCTACGTCCTCGGTGGGCAGCGTAAGGTAAGAGGCGCCGGTGTCCACGAGGAAAATTTCTGACTTAGATTTACCGCCCAACTGAAGCGGCAGACCAAAATGACTACCGGAAAGGCCGGTCAGTCGCAAACTGGAGGGAGTTGCGGTGTTTTCAAACAACTCTTGGCTCGCGATCACGTTGCCCGAAAGCATACCTTCAGCGGAAGGGAAGCTATCGATAAATGAAGAGAGAATCGAAACGGCCTCGGCCGGTCTTTTCTTTTCCACGTAAAGTTTGGCCAAGTCCTCGATGACGTCGACGAGATTGGGTTGGATTTCTAAAGATTTTTCGTACCATTTGATGGCTTGATCAGTTTGGCCGAGGCCTTTGAAGTTTTGGGCGTAGAAAGCCATGAGATCATACGTACCCACGCCGCTGGACAAAATTTCGTTATAAATCGGAGCCGCCTGCGTGAACCGGCGAAGTGAAGTCAGCCGCATCGCCAAATTGGCTTTTGAGTGGTTGTCCGAAGGATCAAGCTCGAGCTGTCGTTGGAAGATCCGGACCAGACATTCGTGGTCATCGTTTCGTAAGCAGTTTTGTTTTGAAACCTTCATGTCGCCGGGGCTCATATTTTTCATCGCGTAAGCGGGGGCGACGGCGGACACAATTTCATTTTTGAAGCAAATCACCGATAGCACGAGGACGACTAAAGCGACGGCAAGGTAGGCACGCGAGAGTGCCGAATGGTCACCCCCGGCGCGCTTAAGGAGTTTGCCGCAGTTCTCGCAGCGGGCCAGTTCGCTTCGGCTTTGTTCGATCAAGTAGTCTTTTCCGCAGTTCTTACAATATTCGTACATTTGAGCCGCTCCTAAATCACGAGGATTAAAGTCGACGATAGGTGAGTGCAATCTTTGGGGAGAAGTCAGATGCGCTACGATGGGCGGCTCGCGGGCAGATTCTATCTTCGTAGATTTCCGCGGTGAATATCTCGGATATAAGAAACTTCAACCACCGGGAACGGGATTGCAGGGCAGGTAGATTTGGCTATTCAAAACCTTCGCGACGAAGAGTATGTTGAAGTCCATGTTCCAGAGCTTTTATCGCACCAATTTTGTTCGCCGGCTTCGTCAACTAAAAAGAGTGCTTCGGCGCGGTTCGGATCCGCAGCTCAGCGTGAACGAAGTGCTTTCGCAGTTTACCCCCACGGTGGATCTTTCGGAGCGGATGGAAAGTCTGCGGCGCTTGCTTCTTTGGCTGGGTGCGGGCGGGGCGGGGCAGGCCGAGGTCCGTTTGCGCTTTTTGCTCCAGGCCCTCACGACAAGTGCGGAGCGTAAGCAACAGTTCGCGCAAGCGTTTGACCGAACGGTGCGTGATTGTTCTTTCTTTCTGTTCTTTACGCAGGTCGGGCTAAACGTCGAGCATGGGTTGTGGGGCGATATCGCGGGGCGACTCTTGGCGAAGGTCCTCGCGCGGGGGAATCGCCACGATTTCATCCAGATTATTCTTCAAGGTTTTAAAAACGACGAAGCGATCACCGCGCTCGGGAGTCTATCGCCCGAGATTGTACAGGCCACGGGCCTGCTGCTCGAGAGCTGTCTTACCCCGCCGACGCTCGAGCATTTAACCCGCCAGCGTCGCGAATCCGGTTTTCAGTTGGCCACCCACATTGCGCATTACGGCCTTAGTTCGGCAATCCAACGGCGAGTGAAAAATCCGCACGCGATTTCCGCTTCCCCATTTTTTGAGATCACCGCCGCGATTCGTGAAACGAATGTGCGCGTACCCTTGGCGGTGCTCGAAAGTTGCGAGCGGGAATTGGCGACCGTTTACGACAATCTCGAGCACAGCGGCGTCAGCATCGACGTCGTCAACCGGCTCGAGACGATGGATGAATTAATGAATCGGCTGCGGCTTTTGTTAAGCACCGGGTTGCCCGAAAAACAGGGGGCCGGGTCTGCCGAGGAACTTCGTTTGTTGAGAGACGTTGCCGAATCAAATCTGCGCGGTCACCGCCTCGTCGGGCACTTGGGCCGGCACTTTTATCTCTTAGCCCGCAAAGTGGTCGAGCGTAACGGCAATTCCGGTGAGCATTACATCGCCCGAAATAAAGGGGAGTTGCAACGGCTTTTCCGAACTGCCATCGGCGGGGGATTCATCGTTGTCGTGATGACGCTTTTTAAAACGCTCTATATTCATACCGATCCCCCGCCGCTTTTTCTCGCGCTAGGGATATGGATTATCTATTCCGCGGGCTTTTTGGGCATGCAGTTCACCGGGGCGACCCTTGCCACCAAGATTCCCTCATTTACCGCTTCTAAGCTTGCGTCTTTTTTAAACCGGAGATCGCACGTTGACGTCAAGGGCCTCGGGCAAGAGGTGCGGCAAGTTCTAAAGTCACAAACGGTCGCCCTCGCCGGTAATCTGTGCGGCGTGATTCCGCTGGTCCTCGCCGTGAACTATCTCTTGCGATCGACGGTGGCCCCGGCGGGGTTGATGGATCACGAGTACGCTCACCACGTCCTTCAGGGTTTGCATCCGATTTTCAGTTTTGCCGTACCGCTCGGGGCGCTGACCGGTTTGCAGCTTTGGCTTTCGAGTTTGTTCGGCGGATGGCTCGAGAACTGGGTGGCTTACAGCCGGGTTCCGGAAGCGATTAGCGAAAACTATCGGTTGCGTAAAATCCTCGGGCCCGAAGCCGCGCAAAAAATGGCGAAGTGGACACTCGATCATTCTTCGGGCATCGGCACGAATTTATCGCTCGGCTTTTTGTTCGGCGTGACCCCGTTAATCGGGCAATTGCTAGGCATGAATTGGAACGGCAATCACGTGACGATCTCAACGGCATCTGCCGTTTTCGCCGCCTCGGGTTTGGATTTTCAAATTTCGTGGGAGGAGATCGCCGCGGTTAGCGTCGGTTTATTATTAATCGGCCTGATGAATTTCATCGTTAGCTTTATGATGGCGCTTTACGTAGCGGCGAGCGCGCGGCGTTTGCAGTTCTGGCGCATGATGTATTACCTGCGCCTAAGCTTAACGGGACGTGAACGCGAGTGAGTGTGCAGAGTCTTGGTGCGGAAATTTCTGTTAAAGTAAAATCAACTCTGTGCCTCTGCTTTGTCCGGCCAATGCTGGTATAAGTACAGTTTAGCCTGGCGATCGTTCGCAAATGATTGACCGGGAACGTGAGCCTCACTAATACTTCCGAAATGGAAACATTACCGACGACGACGACCCGAACACCTTTTCAATATACCGGCGACGGGCTCGAGCTGGCCCTGCTTATGCTCAAAAATCTTTTCTTCACGATCATCACGCTGGGAATTTATCGTCCTTGGGCGACCACCAATATGCGGCGCTACAATTGGGGTCATATGACTTTCCTCGGCGACCGCGCGAATTACACGGGCACCGGAGGTGAGCTGTTTCGGGGCTGGGTAAAACTAGCTTTATTACTTATGGCCGGCGGATTGGTCGTGCGTATTGCTTCCGCAATTGTTGAGCCGCTCGCGCTCATAATCTTCTTAATTTATCTTCTCGTCTTTGCCTTGGCTACTTACTCAGGTTTACGTTACCGCATGTCGCGCACGCAGTGGCGTCAGATTCGTTTCGGCGTCGATAAAGACGAACGAATGACCAAGGAATTCATTAGGCTTTACGTTTTTGGGACGGTGTTGACCGCGCTTACCTTAGGAATCTACCTGCCGTGGTTTAGAAATAGCGTGCGGACGTTTTTGACTAATAAATCACGAATGGGCAGAACGCACTTTAGTTACGACGGTCCGAGCGATATGTACGCCTGGATCTTTTGGTCCGGATTTGTCTTAAGTCTATTAACCTTAGGCATCTACGCCGCCTGGTGGACACGCAATCTGGCGAGGTTCCGGCTAGAACACACGCGTTTCATGGGTCAAAACTTCGAGTTGGAGCTCAGCGGCTTGCAAATCTTGGGCTACTACGTGGCGGCGCTCGGCCTGACCCTGTTCACCTTTGGATTGGCCACCCCGTGGGTCTACGTTTGGGGTATGCGTCTTTTCGCCGACAACACCTTCATCAGTGCGGTTCCCGATTTGTCATCGGTTGAAAATGAATACTCCGATGGCAGTGCTATGGCCGATGAAATCGTAATGGGTTACGATCTCGATCTTGGATTCTAGAGTGGCGACCTCACGCGGAAAGTTTTTCGGTGGCCGTTTAGCAACGACCGAATTGGTCGATCTTGAAGTGGTCGGCCACGATCTCATCATACGGTCCGCCGACAAAACTTTAGGGCGTTGGCCGATTGACCGTATCTTTCAGGACGAATCCCACCTCGTTAGCATCGTTATCGGTTGTGGCGGCGATAATGAGCGCGTCGAACTTTTAGATTCCAATATCCTTAGCGAACTTCCCATCAAATCCACGGTTTGGTCCTACGCCAAGATCAAACAGAATTTGCCGGCGCTCTGGTTGTGGGGTTTAGGTTCGATCGCGATCTTATCTTTTTTGATTTGGAACTCGGGTTTGCTTACCCGGTATCTCGTCCGCCAAATTCCTTTGGACTATGAACGTCGTGTGGGAGATTCGGTGGTTCATCAGACCGGGTGGAAGCCGTGCGAGCTCAATAAGGAACAGCAAGCGGCGGCCGAGCAAATTTTGGACACGCTTTACAAAGCCGATCCCGATAAACGTGGGCATATCCGCCTCAATTGGGTGGCCGATCCGATGAATAACGCCTTCACCTTGCCCGGCGGATCTATTTATATGTTCAGCGGTCTATTACAAAAGACCGAGTCCGCCGAAGAATTAGCCGGAATTTTAGCGCACGAGATCGAGCACGTTGAACGTCGCCATGTGCTTGAAAGTTTGATGAATGGTCTGCTGCTGACCGCCTTGGTCAATTTTGTAATGGGCGATGTCTCGGCGATTATATTGTTAGATCCCAGTACCGCGGCGCAAATTCTAAGTCTTCGCTTAAGCCGCGATATGGAGAGACAAGCCGATCAAGGTGCGCTTAGACGTCTGCAAAGTGCAGGGATCTCGCCGCGCGGTATGGTGGATTTTTTTGCGCGCTCTTCGCAGGATGACCCCACCACCTCGAAGCTCTCTTTTTTATCGACTCACCCGTTTACTGAAGAGCGCGCCCGTTTTTTCGAGAAAGCCATACCCAAAGACGACAACCCCTTCGAATCCTTTTTGGCCCCCGACAAATGGAAGGCGTTAAAAACAATTTGCGCGCGCTAGTTGGGTCTAAGGGCTTGGCGCAATTCTTAAATCATTGATCAGACCGGAATTGCTCTGCCAAAATTATAAATCGAAAAAGACACATCAAGGGGAGTCATCGATGTCACAAGCCTCGACGTCTACGATAAAAAATTGGACCGGTCGAATTTTAAGCGGTCTCGCGATTGCATTTTTGCTGTTCGACGGCGTTACGAAGTTTTTTATGGATAAACTTCCGCCCGAAGCTTTGGAGGCCGGCGCGGCTTTGCAGTGGCCGGTGGAAAAGATGCCGCTCGTGGGGACCTTGTTGCTGGTCTCGCTTCTTCTTTACGTGATTCCGCGAACCTCGATCGTCGGTGCCGTACTGCTAACGGGTTACTTAGGAGGGGCGATCGCCAGCCACGTGCGCGTTGGGAACCCGCTGTTCTCCCATACCCTTGTGCCGGTCTACTTCGCGGTTCTGATTTGGCTAGGTCTGTATCTACGTGATCCTCGCGTACGAGCGATGATTGCCGAAAAAAAATAACACGAAAGGGCGTTAGTCTGTGTTCGGAATAATGAAAAATGAAATTACGATCAAAGTAGGCCTGTCCCATTTTGTTTTTTCACGTGGTGACAAGTCCGTAGAGCTACGAACGATCCTTTATTTAGATGCGAAAGGCCTGGTCGTTGGGGTCGGTACCGACACGAGCGGTACGGCGGTGAGGCGAATCGATCTATTTAAAGAAGGCTATTCTGATCCGAGTGATAGAGGCTCGGCATTAATCTCATTTCTGCGGTTCGGTTTCAGCGAACTTATGAAAGGGATAGTATTCGTTAGGCCAACGGTGCGCTTCGAAAACCTAGATGAGCTGAAACCGATCCTTCATGGCTACGAACCTTGGCTTCTTGCGCTGATGGCCTTCGAAAGTGGCGCGCGCGTAGTTGAGATAACGAAAGCCGGAAAAACTCAGATCGTGCGCAAAAACAAGAATGGGCATTTCTCAATACCCGAATTCTTTTTTTGAGAGGCGTAAGTCTTTGGGCGATTGCGCTTTGCGCTCGCAAGCTACTCTACGAACGCAGCGTTTAAATTCCAGAAAAGAAAAGCTGCGTCACTGATCGGGCAGATCTTACGAGTGCCCGCACGGCTATTTCAATGCTTGATCGGCCGGCGTGATGGAGAGGAAATCGGCCAGCGCGTTTGCGCTTCGGGCGGCGCCGTTGAGACTCGCGCCACCGAAGGCGTCTCCCGCAAGGTAAAGACCCGGTGCCGGCGAGAAAAAGTAGTCTTCAAATCGGGTCAGCGGTTGGGCGTAACGCCACTTTTTAAGTTGGATTGTTGTGGCCATAAATCCTGGATCTAAGCGCCGAAGTTCCGTTGAGATCGTCGCGATGATTTCCTCATCCGTGCTTTCGTACAAACGCTCGCTCGCCTCCGGCTTAAGCGTCACGGTTAATGCCGGTACCGGTGAAAGGCGTTTGAGGTTTTGATCGGCGATCGAAAAGATCAATTCTGATTTTGGTTCCAAATACCCTTCATGACCCGCGAGTCCCGCCGCTACGTTGGCGACTTCGATCAACGCGACGACGGCTTTCGAATACTGAATCTTCAACAGCGAGGCATCCGGTTCAAGCTTACTCTGTCGTAAGATTTCGGTGCATTGCGGGAGCGGCGCCGTCAGGATCACGGTCTCGGCCTCTAATTCCTCGCCCGAATCCAAAATGACTCGCCACGAATTTTTAAGCTGTGCCAAAGAGACGACTCGTTTTTCAAAGGAGATATCCAAGCCCTGCGCGAGATCTTTCGCGAGTGCCGTCATCCCGTTGGAGCATTTGAAATATGATTTTCTATCGCGGGTGAACCAGTGAGAGCAGAGCGCTGAGCTGACCCAGCGCTCGTGAACTTTCTCAATCGGGGCTTGGAGCGTATAAAACTGGGCGCCGTGATCAAAAAACGAGCGGCTTCGCTCCGGCGCGTGGCCATCCGGCCACCCACCCCGCGCGATTTTTCGATCAGGGTCAGTTTATGTGCCATGGGCCCGAGGCGGTTCGCCAGCATCAATCCGGTGAGACCGGCGCCGACGATCACCGTTCGGGAGGACGAGTGAAGTGTATCCATTAGATAGAGATAGCTCAACCAACCGGAGATTGCACGGAGCCAACCACGGATCGTGCCTGAATTCTTAAGGACGAACGATGAGCTCGGCCTTGAGTTCTTTGCTGCCGGCGGCGTTTTTCAAAAGAAATTTGAAACCGAACGTCGTCGTATTTTTTACGGTAAGCCCCTTAAGAATGGGAGCGCCGTGAAGTTTCTCGATGGCGAGGGTGGGGCCCGCATACTGCTCAACGCTAGATTCGATATTCCCCAAGCAAGATGCCGGGTTGAAATCCGGCGACTCCGCAACATCAATGAGTGACCACAGCTCGATGCGGGATAAGCCACTTTTCTTCACCCTGGGTGAGGTGGGACTTTTAAAACGATCCAAGAATTCTTTGGATTGGGGGTCGACCCACGCATCGGCTTCAAAATCTTTTTTTAAGCACGGTTTCGAATACGCCGGCTTAGGGGTTGCTGAGACCGGGGCCTCGAAGAATATTAAAATAGAGATCCACGAAAGCAGGATCATTCTTATTGGTTCGTTCATACCTTACCGCGGACTTTCAGTTCGGCCGTCGGCGAGAATGGTTTTCCGTTTCTGCGGTTTGGAATACCTTGAAACGATCACACGGGCCTGGCGCGAGTCTTCGGCAACGGCGCAATATAGAGGCTTAAGTAAGTCATCGTGCTCTTGAAAGGCCGATTCCATGACTTTCAATTGATCCTGCATCCACGGCACGCGTTGTTTGACGTCGGCGAAATTAATATCCCACTCGTGGGTGGTTTGACGGGCGTGGTCTAAAAAATTCGGGAAATGACCCATGGCCTGGGGCAGAGCTGGCTCGATCAGCGGAGAAAGCATCCAACCGGCAAAATAGCGGAAGAAACCTTCGTACATAGCTTTTTGCGCGACGAGGTACTGCTCCACATAAACGAAGTTTGTATTTGCCGCCGTGATCGCTTTCGGTTCACAACTCCCGGAACCGTCGGCAAGCAAGCGCCATGATTTCATCGAGGCCTTGAGTTTGGCATCTTTCTGCCAATTTTTTTCTCTTTCGATCGTATCGATGACGGTCGTAGCGCCGCAACTCGCCCCGGCCAAAAGCTGCCAGTAAAGATCCTCAAAAATTGCGCGATTGCCTTCGCCGAGGGTGAGGGTGGCGGATTGAATTGCATCTTCCACCAGGAAGGGGCCGACGACGTCTTGGAAACGGCGAAGGTAATTGGCATCCTTCACGCGATCAAACTCTTCGATTCCGCCGACCGCGGAAGACAACCCGGACCGCATGACTTGGCCCGACTTCAGCGATCCGAGCGACGCACCTCCGACCCACGGCAAAACCGAATCGCGGCAGGCGGGAACCCGTGCGCGACTATAAAGATAAAGTTGGGCGTAAGCTTCGGTGATTAACGTATTCCGGTATACGACCGCCGCCAATTCACTCATCCAGCCTTGGTGAGGAATGTTGATCAGATCTTTGGCGAAGCTTTTCCAATCTTGCACGGACTGCCCGCAGAGAGACGTGCTTGATCGGAGTTTCTCGGCTAAAGCCGAACTCTCGCAATCCACGCGACCGTTCATTTCGATTTCCGCCGCCGACTGGAAAAATAACGATCGACTTTGCGGTTTGTCGGCCCAGCTATTGAGAGCAAAAAACGCGGCCAAAATAAAATACACAGACCCCCCCGGGCTTAGATTCCCAAAATCGTAACAGAATGATTTTGATTGTCCACCAGCGCCTACGGTTTAGGTAAATCAAACTAGAGGGAGCCCTAAAGCTGCGCGGGTAACTCGCGCAGGCGCCAGTAATCCACCCCGTAATTCCACAGGAATTGTTCGCCGGCGGTGATGTCGCGGTTGGCGCGCAAGACGCGGTGCCAACGGTGATCATGAAAAACGTGATCGCTTCTGACGTTCGGGGCGTTCGAGCAATGATTGATAAAGCGGGTGATGTTGCCCTCGCTTTGGCCGTCGATTAAAAAGTCCTCGCAATCGCCGTACGCTTTGGTGCCCGCGAGGTAATGATTGTTTTGGTCGCCGGGAACCGTGCGGCGCAGGACGCCGGTGTATTCACCGATGTAATCGTTGGCGCGAATCTTCCGCGCGGCGACTAAACCATATCCAATGAGATCATTAATCCGCACGATCGAGGCCGGCGCGAGGCGGGCGGTTTCCAAACCGTGGATCATGAATGCGCGATCCTCGGCGGAGTTCAATCGCGCTAAACTTTGTGACTCATCCTCTATCTTCGCGAGTAAACGCCGGCGGACTTTTTCGAAACCACCGAAGACGGCGAACAATTCTTCGTCGCGTTCGTCTTGCTCCTCGGCCATTTCACGGGCGGCGCGTTTCACCCGGCCCGTGAAGTCTTCGCCGTCGCGCAAATACGGGCGATAAATCACGCCGTAGAGGGATTGGAAGTGAAGGGAGTATTCGCTCTGTGCCATCCCAAAATCTTACCGGCGGATTTCGCGGCGGGGGAGTGGCTCAAGACCTAGGGCTAGGCGGGCGCCGTGAACTGCTTAATGCCGTGATCTCACACGTACGGAATTGGCGAAAGCTTAGGCCCAGGCGGATACAACCCGAATCAAAAGACGTGTTCGGGCAGTTCGTTAGTGATAGATAAGCCGGATGAAAACGATAGCGGTCATTCTCGGAGCGGCTTTTCTTGTTATCGCGGGGGTTTTGTTCTCACTCATCCGTAACGGTGGGGCCTTGAAGCCCGCCGGGGTTATCAAGCCGGCGGAGATCGGGGCCGATCCCGCGTTAATCGGTACGCAGATCGCGGTTCGCTTGTATCCCGATTTCGATGCGGCGAAGTTCGTGGTCTGGCGGGTGGAAGGCAACGACGAAGCGCTGAACCAAATTCCGCGCAGCACCTTCGCCCACGACCGTGTTCGCGCAAAGCCGACGCTCGTGGACCTTCGCACCCAAGAACAAGCCACGAACTGTGAAGAGAACTGCTGGTACGTGGCCGGCTGGGATCAGAGGCTGCCCGATCCCATCGCGGCTAAAATCAAAGATGCACCGACGGTTGAAATTTACGTTCAGTACTTTGACCGGAGCGAGCAAGTCCCGCCGTCCTGCGAGGCCGAAAAAATCTTGGATGTGAACTGCATGCGCCCGGTCAGCGTGCGCGAAGTACGCCGAAAATTAAAAACACCTGCGCGCCATTTCTTCATGCAACGCTATCAAGCTTCGCAGTTTTATCTTTACCTCGAAAGATAGACGGACTTAAAAGTCAGTGCTCGTCCGCGATGTACCCGAGGGTCCATTGTCCGGCTTTGTAGTGACCGAATATGCGGTAGGGTGAGCTGAGGATTTTCACTTCGAAACGCAGGCCGTTGACCTTGTCGCTTTTCAAAATCTTGAGGCCGGCCTGCCCGTTCGGCCGTGCGATACCTTCGCGTATAGCTTGGAACCAAAGCATCGGTTCGATCGATCGGCTCCAGCCCTTCATCACGTCGTTGAGAGCTTTTTCCTCGAAAACAAATATTTGATCACCCTTAAAGTTAGAATCCCGTCTGCGGAATTCGACGACGTAGGGAATGCCGGCCTTCACCACGGTGAGCGGAACAATCTTATCCACAAAAAAATCGATGCGTAATGCGCCGTCGTCGTTGGCAGGTGCTTGAGGCTTAGTCGCCGGTTCAAAAACTTCCGCCCAGAAAGGCTCTTCGAAGTGGGGGCCCCAGCCGGTCGCAAGATCTTGAGATTTAGTTTCGCTAACGGCGCCGGCAATCTCGCGCGGGACCGGGAAGAATTCTTTAAGCCGTTCGACGACTAACTTTCGTAATTGATTGATGGCGAGAATCGGCAAATCCTTCCCGCTGATCACGGGCTCGGATAAATTTAACATCGAAGCAAAAACGGTTATTCCCCACGGCGTGGCTAAAAACTTTTGCTCGAAGGCAAAATCGAGCCGGTCCCGGTGCCATTGCGCGCGGTCTTCGCCGACCGGGGCAAACGCCAAGAGGTTGCCGTAAAATTCATGAAAGTCGTAGATCACTTTGCGATCAAGATCGGTGAGGATCGTGGCCACCGTTTCGGCCGTCGGGGTCAACCGGCTTTGCGTAATGCGAACGCCACCGATCGTTTGCACTTGAGGATTGTGGCTCACCGGCGTTCGTAAGAACTCGGAGGCTTCCTTATATAAACGTAACCACGCCGCCGGCCGCTCGGGTTCGTTGCGCAAATCATGATTGAACAATTTCTCGGCCACCCAGTGAATCATGGCGGCTTCATCCGCATCGGGTGCCGGCGTTGGCGGGGGTTCGGTCGAAGAACGCGTAGGATTGTCGTTGTCGGAAGAGCCCATGCGCGATGGTTGGCCGGCGGGGTGGTTGAGACGGTAAAAGCTCTGCACAAATTGCGTGCTCGCGGCCGCGGTGGACGTCATCGGCGCGCGCAAAATTTGCTCACGCGGAAGCCAACTTAAGCCCGAGCGTTGTCTTTGGTAATCCTCGTCGACGGGCTGCCGCTTAAGATCACGAGCAAGATGATGTAGCAGAAGCGCGAGCACAAAGTGCCGGCTCGGATGCGCCGTTACGGTTTCTAAATAACTTTGCGCATCCACCGAGAGATAGGGCGTAAGGGCATGTAACGCTCTCATCGTCGAAGCGAGTTCGATCATTTCGGTACCGAAAAAAACTTCGAGTTCGGGCACCATGTAATCGCCGCCGGTTTGCTTCGCGAAAGCGCGGTCACGGTCGTCGTCCCGGAAGGTGAGCGCGACCACCAGACCTAAAGTGTCTCGTACCTCTTGCGGTGCTTTGAACAAAAACTCGCGTACGTCGTGGAAGATCTGTAGGTAATCGATCGTGGCCGGTACGCTGGACCACGATTGGAGTTCCGAAGCTTTCGCTTTTTCGTCGTTAAGTGAGTTTAGCGTTCCGAGCAGGAATTTGGCGCAGGGATCGTCGGTTCCAGGCCAGGCGGGAAAGGGCCCGGCAAGGACCAAAAATAAGATAAATAAAATGCAGTTAGCTTTCATGCGGTAGGAAAGTTCCTTAGCAGACCGGTTCGCCCGCGTCGGCAAGAATGCGGAGTTCGGGCCGCGCAGGGAAAAAATGTAAGGCGCCGGTGGCGGATTGGATCTCTTTACAGAGTGGGAAGCGTGGTTTATACGCTCAGCAAGACCCAATCAGAAAGGCTCGCCCGTGATGAAGACAATGCTAGCGCTACTGACCTGCCTCAACTTTTTCGCCGCTCACGCCCACGCCGAAATCCGCTACTCCGGCCTCATTCGCAACGGCGACGGCACGATTACCGTCGAGAACCCGGTCTTTGTGATGCCCGACGGATCAACGCCATCGATCAAGTTGGTCGTCATCTATTTCAATCAAAATACCTACAAAAGAGAATGGATCTACACCGACGGCGCCCGCGCGGTTTGCCGGCTCGCCGCGAACCTACCGAACCCGAAGGTCGACAGCGCGCGCAGCAGTGTCTTTATCGAACAAGTCGTGCTCAGCGCCGACGGCCGTTTTTCACGCTACATCGAAAAAAACTTCGGCTCGAGCGAAAACGCGTACACCTCGGACGCCGTGACTTGTTCACGCTAGGTAATTAACCCGGCTTTGTTATCGTCATGGTTGTCATGACTTTCTCGAGCATTTTGATCCGTAATGAGCGCGGAAGCGTCCCTAAGGAATAGCCCAAAAGTTTTGAGACCGGGCCGGGTCTAACCGTGACCGAGTGCCCGAGCGCCGCGAGGATTTGCTGCGCGACGATCGCGGGTTGATCCGTTTGCGACATCTTCATGTCCGCCCGGTCGGCGAAACCCGAACGAACGGGACCCGGTGCGGCCGAGAGAACATCGATGCCCAGCGGTTTAAGCTCGTAATGTAAACCCTCGGCTAAACTTTGCGTGTAACTTTTAGTTGCGGCGTAGTTAGCCGAACCGGGGACACCTTGAAACGAAAAGATTGAGCCCATGAGAATCATGCCACCTTTTCCGCGAGCTTTGAGCAGGCGCCCGTAGTGGTGAGCCTGCTCGATGACCGCGCGGCAGTTCAGGTCAAGCATGTTGAGTTCGGTTGAAATCTCGGAATCTAAGAAATTTCCTGAGGAACCGTAGCCGGCGATGGCGCAGAGGAGCCCGATGTCCATACCGGCCGTTTGCGCGAAAAGTTTTGAGTTTGCATCGGGCAAACTTAAATCAAGGCTGATCACCTTTGTTTGAACTTTGTTGGTTTCGATTTCGCGCGAAAGTTCGTCGAGCTTGGTCTTATTTCTCGCGACGAGAACAACGTTTATGCCTAACCCGGCAAGTTCTTTCGCGACGGCGCGCCCGATCCCGTCCGAAGCTCCGGTGACTAGCGCCCATGGACCGTATTTCGATTTGAAATCTTTCATCTTTGCTATCGCTCCTTCGGTTGAACAATGTTGGGTGCACTTTGATCTTGGAACACGGCTCGCAAATTAGCTAGGCAGAGTTCAAACATCGCTTGGCGGGTTTCTTCCGTGGCGCTGGCAATGTGTGGAGTTAAGAAGACGTTCGGCATACGTAATAAACGAAGATCGGGATTCGGTTCATTTAAGCAGACGTCCAAGCCGGCGGCGAAAAGCTTTTTTGATTCCAGCGCCGTGATCAACGCTTCCTCGTCGACCAAGCTGCCGCGGGAAATGTTAACGAATACGGCCTTTTCGGGAAGCAGCGCGAACTCACGTGCGCCCATCAAACCTTTGGTGTCGGGGCCACCGGGCGCGTGAAGCGATAGGAAATCACATTGCGGCAGCAGCTCGTGAAAGCCGGCGAAATATTTCGCATCAAGTTCTTGCTCCGGCGGTAAGCGGTGGCGATTTGAATAGAGGATCTTCATCCCGAACGCGCGGGCGCGGTGCGCGACCGCTTGTCCGATACGGCCCATGCCTAAAATCCCTAAGCGTTTTCCGCGAAGATCCAAGCCGAGCAAATCTCCCTGCTGAAGTTTAGTGCCCCAGCCTTTCTCGACCAGCTTTAACGCTTCCTTCCCGCGGCGGGCGGCGCCCAGCATGACGAACAACGCCAAATCCGCGCATGCTTCGGTGAGGACATCGGGGGTATTCGTTACGATGATGCCGCGGCCGGCGCACGCGGCGACGTCGATGTGTTCGAAACCTACGCTACAGGTCGCAATGATTTTTACGCTCGCCGGTAACTGCGCGATCGTTGCCGCATCGTAAATTTGCCCATTGGCGACGAGCAGGCCCGCGGGCCGGTGCTCCGTCGCCAAAGTGAGAACCCGCGCGGTATCCGGGTCACCGGCATCACGAATAACTTCGAAGTTTTTTTCGGCGACGATCATGGCTTGCGGGGTCGGACGGAAGGTCAGAAGAACTTTAGTTTTCATGGCGCCACCATCTACCCTCCGCCCGATTTTGGCTAGGCGAAGCTCTTTGAAACCCCGTTAATTTTTTTGAACGCAAAGACCTACGGCGGCGAGGCGTTCAATCGAATGGTACGCGGGTTGGCTGAGTTCTTCACCGAAAATGTCGGGATCAATTTCTTCGTAGGTGTGCGCTAAACCCGGTCGCGAGAGCAGCGGTTGCAGTTCGCGGCGCAAGACATCTACACCGTCGCTAAAGCAAGTCGCGGAATAGAGAAGCAATTGACCGTTCTTCGGCAGGTAGTCGAGGGCTTTTTCAACGATCATAACCGACAACTCGGAGCCGAAACAGCCACCACCATCGCGGTAGCTGCGCGCGGTGCTGTCCATGATAAAAGGGGGATTTGAAATCACCGTGTCGGCGCCGGGCGGGACCTCATTTAAAAATGGGCTTTCGAAAGTCGTAACGGCAACGCCGTTGATGGCGGCGTTGATCTTCGCGAATTCAAGCGCGCGCGGATTAATGTCGCTAAGCCAAATCTCTTTACGGGAAGCGACGAGACTAATCCCGCCCACGCCCGAACCGCAGCCGACGTCGACGACTCTGCTGCCGGGTTGTAGTTTTCTTAAAACGAATTGCACGAAGCGGTAGGAATCGGGGCCGAAAAATACCGAATTACGTTCTTCCGTCGGGAAGGCCGAATGCATGAACATCATATCGTCAACGGTCGCGAAGCGAACGCGGCTGCGAACGACATCGTCACCGCTCAACATATTCGCTCCGGTCAAGCAGTCGAGAACGACTTCCGGAATCTGCGCGCGCTCGACCTCGCGGCTCCAACCGAATAAATTGCGTAACGGTGAAGACGCGTTCAGACCCTTAGTCAAATTCCTCGCGTGGGTATCCGGAGTTACCGTCGTGAAGTTGTATTGAACCGATTTTAGATACTTGCCGAGTTCTACCAACGGCTCATGCACGAGAGAGCCTTGGCCAGTCGTTTTGATCTTCTGAATTTTCTTGCCGCGACGTTTGCTGCGTGTAGACGGGCGCAACTAAACAAGCGGCGCTGCCACCGGCCATCTGGAACTGCGAAAGCGGACTGACCAAGGTACGTTTCCCGAGTTGTTTCAGGCGCGCTTGGGTGCGCGGCACCGGTGCGCCGAAGATTACGACGTCGTTCACTTCTACCCAATTTAAAGCAAAGAGCATGGCTTCTTCCCGATCGACGGGGATGACGATGTCGATTGCGGGGTGTGAACAAAGCTCTTGCCAGCCTTGCGCGGTGAACGCTTCCCGGTGCGCAAAAGCGACGAGCCGGTCGCCGGCGATGATAAGATTCATCGCCGTATCGAGATGATAAAAATACGGATCAACAAGCTCAAGCGGGATGATCGGGAATTTTACGAAGCGTGAAACGCTGACGGACGCTTCTTTGGCGGAACGAAACCCATAGCCAAGAAAACCGACGCGGCGATTTGAATTGAGAACTACGTCGCCGCCTTCGAGACGTTCGCGACACTGGCCGCTGACCGAAATTCCAAGTGCGCGAAGATAAAAGGCACGCGCGAGAGGTTCACCCGCGCGTTCTTTGGTTGCCGGCGCGGTCAATAGTGCGCGGGTGCCTTGTTCATCACTAAATATAACGGCGTTGTCTTTCATAAAAACGGAATCGTAAGCGCCCGGAACGAAAGGCACCTGATCAACGACGGCACCGCAGTCTTCAAGCGTCGCGATAAATGATTCATGTTCACATTCGGCCTTCGCGATCGAAGTTCCGCCGATTTTCATATGAGGATTGATTTGCCAGCCGACTTGAAAGGCGCACGCATCGGGAGTTCCGGGTTCGGTGCGCACGCCGCTGACAATAAAATGACATTCTTTTGGGTTCATCACTAACGAATTCATAAGGTAATAAACAAAGCAGGAATTGGGCCAGGAATCGCTGGCACGCCCTCTGCAAACTTCCCGCACCAGAGGTAATTATGATTCCCGCTTTAAAATTAAATTCTAATATCGAAACGCAGTTGTGGCCGGCGCACCACCGCTTAGCTAAATTCAATACGAGCCGCTTGAATCCGCAATTTCCCACGGAAAATTGGCGCACGACGATGACCGCGAATTTAGAATTTCAATTGCTTGAACGCGAGATGCTGGAGATGGAAAGACGCCTGATTCAACCTCAGGCGCGTACCGCCCCCCGTGAAAAGTATGCCTTCATGAAGTGGTTCGAGGAACTGAAGTTGGACGGCCCGGGGCAAAATACCACACTCTTCGATTGGCTTGCGAACGAAGCGGATTATGAGCAAATGCGGTGGTTTATACGACAAGAAGTCGCCGGTGAAGCGGGTTTCGAAGATCTCACGGCGTTAACCCAAGTCAAAGTGACCACCCAACCGAAGCTGGAAATGGCCCGTAATTATTGGGACGAAATGGGCCGCGGCCGCGAGCCGGGCATGCACGGGCCGATGCTGACGAAGGTAGCGCAAGAGTTTGAACTCGGTGAATACAATATTGACGACATTGAAATAGAACCACTCGCGCTGGGCAACGTACTGGTCGGAATGGCCATGACCCGCGAATACGCTTACCACTCGATCGGCGCTTTGGGTGCCGTTGAATTGACCGCGCCGGGGCGTGCAAAACTTGTTTATGAAGGTTTGAAGCGGTTGGGCGTCAGCTCCGAGGGGCAGCGTTATTATCTTTTGCATTCGGCATTAGACATTAAGCATTCTGAAGACTGGAATCGCGATGTCCTCATGCCGCTGTTGGATGAAGACCCCCGTTGCGCCCAAGCCATCGCCGAAGGTGCGTTGATGCGCCTAAACGCCGGCGCCCGGTGCTTCGAAAAATATCGCCGTCATTACGGGCTAGCTTAATAGTTGATCGTTTGATCGGCAGAGATCCATAATTAGTTTATGGATTTAAACTTTCGAAACTTAAGCGCGCACCCCGCCGTCTATCCTATCGCGACCGCGATCTTTTTCGCATTTTGCGGAGCGATTTTCACCGTGGATGAATACGGAAGGGTCCTCGAAACTCATCGCTCCGCTTACCTCGTGCTAAAATGCTTTTTCTCGTTGGCGGGGCTTTCTTTTGCCGCTTGGTTTTACCTGCGCAAAGCCAATGATCTATCGCTCGGACTATTCGCGTCGATCCTGAATCTTTATGTTCTGACGTTCATGTGGTACGCGCCGCTGTATGAGATGGCCTACCTGCAAGGTTCAATCGCCGCGAGTTTTTTTAGATTCCAAAGGAATTGGATTTTTCCCCTTGTTTTCGGGCTGGGGCTGGTTGGAATCTTACTTACCTATCACGCACAAGATGAGATGCACTGGCAACTACCGGCCGAAACGCGCAGCGATTGGATTTTGATATCGTTGATCATGTTTCTAGTTTCTTCCCTCGTCCAAAGGTTTGCGAGCGGGCAAACCGCGGGTGAGCGAGAGCGCATCGAGCGCCTAAGTGCCCTTGGCCACGACGCGGTTCGTATTCTCCATGACGTTAAGGGTCTTTCTTCGACACCCTTATTGCTTTCGCAAAGGGTGGTGAACGCGGGCGATCTACAAGAATTGGCCGTGTCCCTCGAGAAGGTGCAAAAGTTTTTACGGACGACGCAACGGCTGGTGAACGTTCGTGAAACCATCCGGAAAATCCAACTCGTTACTTTATTGGCGATGGTTCAAGATATTCTCGCCGCGAGGCTCAAGGGGATCGAGATCGATTTGCCGAAAGAATCGTTCGAAGTAGAATGTAATCCTAACCGCATGTTCTCGGTGCTCTATAACGTGCTTCTCATTCTTGGTGAGAGTTTTGACGAAATTCAAACTACCGAAGCCAAAATATGGGTAGAGCTCGGCGATGGAATGATCAGAATCTTCGACAATAATCTCGTTCACGCGTGCAACGTGCGAAGCGGAGCTCAGGAGCTTCGGGAGCGCGTCATCGCGAGTGACTTGCGCAGAATGAACTGGCGCGGTCGGTTTAGCCACGGGCCGGCGGGGAATTGCTTCGCGATGCAAATCAACTAACGGTCTAAAAACCAAAGTTTAGAAATCGATACGCCCGCTTGGTGCTCGATTTCAAACCGGATATTTAATCGTTTCAAATCTTCACGGATAATTTCTAGACCGAGACCGCGATCGTCGCGGGCGTGCTCGCCGGCTAAATTAATATGGTTACCGTCCGCGTAGCTAAGACAATGACCCTCCCAGCTAATGACGATCCTCGCGAGGGTCGTTTGGCGTCGTTCAGCAAATTCGACCGAATTGAGCAAAAGATTGAAGAATACCGATCTCAGTATCTCACGGTCTGATTTTACGATCACCGGCCCCGGAGGGAGCAGGATGGCGGTTGAACCTAAACGAGATTGAAGGCGCCCGAAGGTTTCGGACCAAAGGTCGATGACGTCGACCTCCGTTGTCACAACCGAAGCGCCGGTTTTTGCACGAAAGCTTCTGAGCGTCACTTGCGCGACCTTAAGCTCGGCTTGAATGGCGCGCATCACCTCCGTCATCTCAGCGCCCGTCGAAGACTTAGAAAGATCTAACGGAACTTGTAAACGAGCCTCAACTTCGCGGAGCAAAGTCGACGCCTCTGAGCCGACCAAACTTAAACGTGAAAGCCTATCTTCCTGTCTTCGGAAAGCACTCACGGCGTATTTTTGGATCATCCAAGTCAGCAAGAAAAAGATCACCGCGATGAAGACCCAATCCACGCGGGAGGCGGGCGGCACCGTCCAATGCAAAGAATCTTGCGCGGCGTACGTTACATAAATGCCTAAAAGTCCGATGCCGAACGCGATCACGAACAGATTTTGGTTCCTCACTTTGAAAAAAGCGCAACCGATCGCGCACTGAAGATAAGCGACTTCGTATAGCGGCGCGAGCCACATGAAAAATACGCTGTAGACGATGGTCAGGGCAAAGAAGCTTCCGACGAGCCAATCGCGATCGGGCCGGCGCCAGAATTCATAGGCTGCGAAATACCCTGCTATGCCGAAAAGTATTTTAGCCGTAACAAAAACTACCTTGGAAACGCCTTCGAAGCGGCCCGCCTCGATAAGGGCGTGCGACCAACTAAAACTTGCGAACAACAACGCCGCGTAAACCGGGTAGCTGAACTGTCTTCTAATTGAAGATAAAGCCGCGTCCATAAACGACCTTAAGTTTTGATTCGAGGACGGGGATTTTACGTTTCAGATTTGTGATGTGCGTGTCCAAGGCGTTGCGGCTGGCGGCTTCCCGGCCCATCGCCATTTGCAATAAGGCTTTACGCTCAACGGTCTTGCCGGAATTATCGACGAGAATTTCTAAAATTTTATATTCGATCGGCGTGAGGCTGATTTGCCCATCGCATATCGTCACGCAGTGTCTCTCGCGGTCGAACTCAAACTTATCGGTCAGGGCCGGCGGCGGTACCGCCTTCAAGATGGCCTCCTCAAGTTCATCGATCATGAAAGGCTTCTCTAGAAACCCCGCGACCGAACGTTTCATGAAGTCGATGGCCATTTCACGGTCGGGATAGCCCGACATAATGATCACCGGCGTACGGTGGCCAAAATCGCGTAAGCTGTCGAGCCAGCGAATGCCGTCTTCCCGGCCTAATTTATAATCCAGCAAGATGACGTCGGGTGTTTTCGTTCTCGCGATGGCCAATGAAGCTTCGAAATCCGAGTTGATCGTAATCTCAAACTTCGGCCGTAATTGAGTCGCAATTTCGTGCGCCAAGGCTTGATCGTCATCAACGAGAAGAATATTTATTTTCATATAATCTCTAAATGATAAATGCGTATTCCATGCCTTGCACCAGGAAACTGCTTAAGAGTTTATCGAATCACTGTTGAACTTTCTTTGAACAATGCAAACTTGAACATTTACTGAATTTGTCGGCACCGTGCGCTTCCGAAAGGTGTTGTGGATCGTAAGTTGAACGTAATCGTCGGATACCTTTCGGAGGCAAAGAATGAAACAGTTGATGTTTAAACAATTGATCGCGGGCGCAGCGGTGTCGGTCTTAACTCTCACCGGTTGCGGTGGCAGCTCTAGTGGATCAGCCAGCGAAGGTAGCGCATCGCCCAAAGGCACGGGCTATCTCAAAATCGCTCTGCCTGAAATTCCGGAAGCGGGCGTGGCCTCGGCCGGCGCCGGGACCCTTGCTCAGGTTATTACTTCGGGCACTTACGCAGAAGCACCGAGTGTGCTCAGCTTTGCGCTAGAAGATTTAAATACGGATGAAGCTTGCGTCGGCGGCTCAAGCAACATCCCCTTCGTGATCTGCATCGTTGAATCCCTCGGGATCAATGCCGCCGGTACGTATAACGGTCAAACTCCTAAGGGTGAAGCCGCGCAGGCCGTGGTCACTAATCTGACGGGCGATCCGGATGGCTACACTTTGCAGGCCGAGGTGACGCTGACCGGTAGTAGCGAAAAAGTGTTCTCATATAAGGCTGATGCCGACGGTAAGGCCGGCGTCATCGAAATTAAGCCCGATAGCATCTTCGCCACCAATTCGCCCGGCAAAACAGGAATACGCGTCTCTTGGAACTCGACGGCGGTCGCATCCCAAGCCATTGAGTACTCACACCATTATTCCGGCACCTCAAGCAACATCGTCAGCGAGCAAGTTACTTACATCGTAGCGGTCATCAACGGCATGACCGGCGTCGCCGACATGGCTTCGCGCCACTACATGTACGTGGATTCGTTGAGCGGATTTCAAGAGGCGAATTCGCGCTTCGCACAATCGCGCGTCGGTCTGGACCGCACGATCGTTCTTCACGCTTCGTGCACCAACGGTTCGTCGCCGGTTGAAGGCGGCGCGTGCTTCAATCCGTCGGCCTCCGGCTTAGACGAGCTTGTCGCGGGTAAACAGCTTACGTGCGGAACGGTTAATACCTCGGGCTTAATTGAGCTCAATGTTACCGACTCGGTCGCTTTAACAAACGCAACGGCAGGATCGATGGCGGCCGCGACGAATTTTAGCGCGGATGCCACCTGCGCGACTTTAAAAAATACCGTCGGCGCGGGTGATGCGTTCATCGTTCGTTTGGACAAGAACGATGCGCCGGGCTTGGAGCAAAAAGGTATTCACCATATCGTACGCGCCGCTACGTACAACAACATGAAGCTGCTTTCGAGCGGCAACTTTTTGCAATAGTGGAATCAAACTAGAAAACGAACGGGGACGACCGGAGACGGCGTCCCTTTTTGTATTAACGGGGCCAGAGTTCGCGAATACGCGCGATGGTTTCGCGGCACACGCAGTGCAAGCCGTTGAAAGCCGAAAGCTCTTTGCTGGTCGTCGGCGTATTTTTTGCGATCGCGGCGAAGTTGCAGGTGTCACGGCGAACTTGAATCCACAACGTTTGCGAACTATTTAGTTTCTCGAGCGCCTCGGTGCCACGCGGTCCATCGCGAAGGACGGGGTACCAGGACTGCAGTAGGCTCTCCATGTATTTATTAAGCTTTTCATTCGTGTCTTTCACGCAGGCGGTTTGCTCGGCGAGCGTCGTCACCCGTTCGAAACAAGCATCATTTTCGTCGGCGTAAGTTTGCACCTGGCTCCATACGGTGTCCGCGAATGCGGCGTGAGCCGTAATCGGCATTAAGGAGGAAACAAAAAGGCTGAGGATCAAAGTCTTCATGGTCAAACTTTCTACTAATCTATGTACGAGTTTAAGAAGCGAATGCTGGTCAGCGCGGTTCGAAAGTGACAGCGCGCGCGCCTGATGTAACCAGCCTGCACGGTGCTCCGGTGAAGAACGTCTTCGAGCCGGCACTGCGCCGTGCGCCAGTTAAGATAGTTAGGCTGAATCTTGTCGAACGCTTTGAGTTTCGCTTCACCGTTATACTGGCTAGCAAGCACTTCGCGAAAATACGCGATGTACTGATCGTAATATTCCGTGGCGCGAATCGCGGTCTCTTTGAGGCAAAGATCGAGTTCATCGCCGGTCCGGCCTTTGTAGCAGTTGGCCCAGTCGGCTTCCAATTTTTTGGTGTTCGCGATAACGAGGCCTAGCTGCCTCTCCGCGCGCGATTGGGTGGCGTCGTTCTTCGCGGTCGGCGCCGGCGCCGTCGTCGCCGGTGAAGATTCGGGGGCCTGGCGCCAAGAGGTGGCGTGTAGGGCCGGCAGCATAAATAACAGGAGCAGCAACAGGGAACTTTTCAAGTGTGACACTCGTCTTTTGGGGTTGGGCCGGGAACGTAATTTGACGGCCGCTTCCGCGCAACGTCGGATGCAAAGATTTCCCAAAACGAGTGAATGGATCGTTAATTAGCTCAGTTCGTAGCGGTCGGCATTCATGACTTTGCTCCAGGCCGCCACGAAATCCTTAACGAATTTCTCGTGCGCGTCGTCGGCCGCGTAAACTTCCGCGAGGGAGCGAAGCTCGGAATTGGACCCGAACATAAGATCCACGCGGGTACCCGACCACCGTTCTTTACCGCTTTTGCGGTCGATGCCGACGAATTCACCGGGTACGGAGGTGGGCTTCCACTCGGTGCCCATGTCCAGCAATTGCACAAAGAATTGATTGGTTAAGGTGGCGGGACTGCTGTTGAAGTCGCCGTGTTTAATCTTCTTGTGGTTGGTGTTCAGCGCCCGCATGCCACCGATGAGTACGGTCATTTCGGGCGCGGTTAAGTTCATCAACTGCGCTCGGTCGACGAGCATTTCGGCGCCGTGCAGGCCGGCACCTTCCTTCGAGAAATTGCGGAAGCCGTCGGCGGTCGGTTCGAGGGCGGCGAACGATTCGACGTCGGTTTGCTCCTGGGTCGCGTCCACGCGGCCGGGCGTGAACGGCACTTTGATCGTGTGGCCGCCTTTCTTCGCGGCTTCTTCGATCGCGGTGCAACCCCCGAGGACGATAAGATCGGCGAGCGAGACGTGGTGCTTGCCTTTATTGAACTCGGTTTGTATTTCGGTCAATTTATTGAGGACCTTCGCGAGCTCTTCGGGTTCGTTCACTTCCCAATCTTTTTGCGGCGCTAAGCGAATTCGCGCACCGTTGGCGCCGCCGCGTAGATCCGATTGCCGGAAGGTTGAAGCCGAAGCCCAAGCTGTGGTTACGAGTTCGGGAATTGATAAACCGGATTTAAATATTTTGTTTTTCAAAAGATCGATCTCGGGTACGCCGATCGCGGGGGTTTTTGCTTCCGGTAGCGGATCTTGCCAGATCAACTCTTCGTGCGGAACCTCGGGACCGAGGTAACGGACCGATGGGCCCATGTCCCGGTGGGTGAGTTTAAACCACGCGCGCGCAAACGCATCGGCAAAAGCGGCGTGATCCTCATGGTAGCGCCGTGAAATTGCCTCGTACTTCTTATCGAATTTTAGCGCGAGATCCGCCGTCGTCATCATCGGACGATGTTTTTTTGAAGGATCGTGCGCATCGGGGATCATGTCTTTTTCTTCGCAATTTTTGGCGGCCCATTGGTGCGCGCCGGCCGGGCTCTTCACTAATTCCCATTCGTATTTGAACATCATGTCGAAGTAGCCGGTGTCCCATTTGGTGGGGTTCGGTTTCCAGGCGCCTTCGATGCCGCTTGTCGTAGTGTGCACGCCTTTGCCGGTCTCGAAATTATTGATCCAACCGAAGCCCATGTGGTGAAGGTCGGAACCTTCGGGCTCGGCGCCGACGTGTTTAGGGTCACCCGCGCCGTGCGCTTTGCCGAACGTGTGGCCGCCGGCGACGAGCGCCACCGTTTCTTCGTCGTTCATGGCCATGCGTGAGAACGTTTCGCGGATATCGCGCGCGGATGCAACCGGGTCGGGTTTACCGTTGGGCCCTTCCGGATTCACGTAAATTAGTCCCATTTGTACGGCGGCGAGCGGGTTGTCGAGTTCGCGGTCACCCTTGTAGCGCTTGTCGCCCATCCATTCCGTTTCGGAGCCCCAGAAGATATCTTCGCCGGGCTCCCACGTGTCGGCGCGGCCGCCCGCGAACCCGAAAGTTTTGAAGCCCATCGATTCAAGCGCAACGTTACCGGTTAAAATCATCAAATCGGCCCAGCTTATTTGGCGTCCGTACTTTTTCTTAACGGGCCAGAGCAAGCGGCGGGCCTTATCGAGGTTGCCGTTGTCGGGCCAGCTGTTGAGCGGCGCGAATCTTTGCCCGCCGGATCTCGAACCGCCGCGACCGTCGAACGTGCGGTAGGTGCCGGCGCTATGCCAAGCCATGCGGATAAATAAACCACCGTAGTGGCCCCAGTCCGCCGGCCACCAGGGCTGCGAGTCGGTCATCACTTTATGAAGATCTTTTTTCAGCGCTTGGTAATCCAATTTCTTAAACTCTGCGGCGTAACTGAACTGCGCATCCATCGGATTCGATTTTGACGAGTGTTGATGCAGAATTCTTAGATTGAGCTGCTTTGGCCACCAATGCCGGTTCGATTGCGAGCTGTTCATCGTGTTCGAAACACGGCCGGTCGAGAAAGGACATTTAGGCTGTTCGGTTTCCATGTGGCTCCCTAAGATTTTAAGGGATCAATTTAAAGGCTTCGAATTTTGAGCGCAAATCAATTCGGCTCAATCGAAGCGGATGGCCGGGTGCGCGCCGGGACGATCCGGGATTCCGGTCTTTTATTTTACGCAAGTAACGTAAGCCGGGGCACGCGGCGGTGCGGCCTCTTGCATTTCTTCGCTGAATAAAAGTTGGATTAAACTAACGAGGTCAGGAGAAGTTATGAAAAGAAACGTGCATCTACTTAAGCCGTTAAAAATCGGCGATGACGTGCAGTGGAATTGGATGGGACACAAAATTCAAGGCACGGTCAAAAAGATATACCTTAAACCCGTCACGCAGATGCGCGACGGAAAGCCTTTTACCCGAAACGGATCTCCGGAGAAGCCCGCGTACTTGGTGAAGTCCGCGGCGGGCTCCCAGATTTTAAAACTACATTCGGAGCTTAAGGCTTTACGAATTTAAGCGTCATGCGGTCGCTCTCGCCGATGGCGAGGTACTTGGCGCGGTCTTTATCACCGAGACGTAAAACGGGCGGTAAAGTCCAAACACCTTCGGGATAATTTTTGGTGTCTTGCGGGTTCGCGTTGATTTCAGATTTTGCGGCCAACTTAAAGCCGGCTTTGGTAGCCATCTTGATGATGTCATCCTCACGTACGTAACCCGATTTTGCCTTGGGATCACGTTTGCTCTTGGCCGGGGCGCGATGGTCGACAACCCCGAGAACGCCACCCGGTTTCAAAGCGTTGAAAAAAGCGGTGAACGCGGCTTGATCGGTGCCGGCGGTCGTCCAATTGTGAACGTTACGGAAGGTCAGAATCATATCCACCGGCGCTTCGACGGGAAGGTCGGCGGGTAGCGCAAAGTCGATCGTCTTCGCTTTGAGTTCGGGGTGCGCGGCTAACCAGGTTTGCGTGCCCGCAACCATTTTACGAACGTAGTCCACGGTGATGACCTTCGGCGATGCCCAGATGTACTGGCCTTGCGCATTCAACAGGGGCGCGAGGATCTCCATGTACCAACCCGCGCCGGGCGTGATCTCGATCACGGTCATGTTCGGTTTTAGACCGAAGAAGTTAAGTGTTTCGACCGGGTGCCGGTATTGATCGCGCGCAATGTTTGCCGCCGACCGGTAGGGGCTCGAGACCGCTTCTTCGATCGTGGCGGGAGTCGGTTTGGGTTCGGGAGCTTTCGCCGCCGGTGTTTTACAACCTAAAGCAAACAGTACGAGAAACAACGCCGCCATATTTTTCATTACGAACTCCTCAGCCGTTATAAATTGAACCCAAAGAATTACACCGCGCGATTTGCGCGGCAAGGGCTAATTGATTTTGACGGTAAGGCTTTGAATGACCGCGACCAATTCATTTTTGTCGACGGGTTTCGCGATGTGGTTTTGAAATCCGGCTTGCAATGCTTTGATACGATCTTGCGAAGTCGCAAAGGCGGTCAGCGCAACGGCGGGTAAAGCTTTGGCTTGCCGTTCTTTCTCGAGCTCACGCCACGTGGTGATAAGCCGGTAGCCGTCCCACTCGGGCATGCCGATATCCGAAAGCAAGAGATCGAAAGTGTTGTGTTTTAGCTCTTCGAAAGCTTCGCGACCGTTGTTCGCGACGGTGACCACCGCGCCTTGCCGGCGAAGCATGTGGCCCATGGCCGTCGAAGAATCCTGCTGGTCTTCGGCTAAAAGAATACGCAGACCTTTGAGCGCCGCGCTTAAATCTGATTTCAAGGTGACCGTCGTGCTCGCGACCGTGTGCTCACGAAGCGCGTAGATCGGAAGAATTACGGTGAAGGCGGAGCCCGTGCCTTCGCCGCGGCTGTACGCTTGAATTCTGCCGCCGTGAAGTTCGACGAGAGATTTTACGATCGACAGTCCTAGGCCAAGGCCGCCGGTCCGCGCACCGTTTTCGCCGATTTGTTCGAAGCGGTTAAAGATGCTGCCGATGCGGTCGGGGGGAATGCCGATCCCGTCGTCGGTGATCGAAATCTCGACCGAAGAGGCTTTGCTTACCGTCTTAACGGTAATGTGGCCGCCCTTTTGCGTGAATTTTATGGCGTTGGTAATCAAGTTCCAAATAATTTGGCGCAAACGTTCCGGGTCGGCCGAAATCAAATTCGCCGAACCGCACTCGCACACGAGCTTTATGTTTTTCGAATTCGCCGTCGGCAGCAAAGAATCGACGGCATCTTTCGCGATCATACCGGCATCGACGTTAGGCTCGGGGTTGATTTTCATTTTGCCGGAGATGATCCGCGAGACATCGAGCAAATCGTTGATCAAGTTGATTTGGTGTTTGGCGTTGCGGTCGATCGTTTCCAACGCTTGATTCACTTCGGCGTCGCGAAATTGGTAATCTTTGAGTACGTCGATCCAGCCGATCATGATACCGAGCGGAGTACGCAACTCGTGCGAAACCATCCCGATAAATTCATCCTTGGCCTTGGTGGCGCGCTCAAGTTCAACGTTAGCGCGCGAGAGGTCGGCGGCTTTTTTAAAGATGCCTTGCACGAAGGTAAATAAAATGAACTGAGCTGCTTCGCGGTCCGAATCACTCCACACCCGCGATTTACCTTTGACCATTTGTGACCAAGCCGCGAACGACGACCGGGGTTCCAGCGATTTGACTAACTCGGCCTGTTCAGCCGGTTTACCGCCCCATTTTACTTCGTGCACAAATTCTGGCCTGAACCAAATCACCACGTCGCCAAAACCGAGCGAAAGCGGAACGGCCAACGCACCGACGCCGTCAACGGCATGATCCAGAAACATTTCGGTTTGTAGACATTGTGTTTCGTAAAGGGCTAGCGATGGCTTGCCCGCGAGTTTTTCGGTAAGCGAAGTTATGAACTCCGTTGGTGGGCATTTTCCAAGCGTGATCGAGTCTCCACCGATCCGAACGTAGGCGCCGGCACTTTCGGTAGAACGCAAAAGTTGATCCGCCTGAGCTTTGAAAGCGGTGACCGCACTTTCGCCTTCGCTGACGGTCGCTAGTAAAGCTTGGGTCAGTTGGAAGACTTCGTTTCTGATTTTTAATCTACGTTCACTAACCGAATCTGCGATCCGGCCAGACAAAACTTGTGCCGCAAGCTCGCACGCCGCGCGCTGCTGTCGCGTAGGTTTTATCGGTTCACCGTAGCCATGACAGGCGACCAAGCCCCAAAGTTCGCCGTTTAGTTTGATCGGAACCGAGAACGAAGTGCGAACACCCATGTTTTTAAGATACTGAATATGAATCGGTGAACTTGCGCGGAAGGCGCTACAGCTCAGATCGATTTCAGATTTCCCGATTCCTTTTTTTGTCGCAATCGGCACCGGTAAAGCTTCCGAATCTACGATCATGCGAAATTTCGATTCGAAATAAAGTTTGCGGGCCTGCGCAGGAATATCCGAGGCAGGATAGAACAAATCCAAGTAGGGTGGGTATTCACCCTTGATCACTTCGGCGATGACCTGACCGTCCCAGTTGGGCTGGAACTTGTAAATCATTACGCGGTCAAAATTCGTAATCTGTTGGATCTGCTCAACCGCTTTTTGCGCGATGGCTTCTAGCGAAGAAGCGCTATCGAGCAAGTGGACAAGATGCTTTAAATCTAAAACGGGATCGTGGACGCCGCGCCCGCCGGCAGACTTTTCGAACTGCTCATCGTAGGTTTCTAGATCAATGCAGGTCAGGGTCCGATTTTCAAAGATTGCCGCGATTAAAATTCTGGGTCTACCGGTTCGCTTTACTAAGACCGGGCCGGTTTTGGCGATGTGCAAAGCTTGTTTGATATCGAAAGGTGAATCGTCGGCGAAGGTGAAGAAGTCGCCGAAATTTCCGCCGAGGCCTTCTTCCGGCGTGAGGCCGATCTGTTCCGTACAGTTTAATGAAACGGCGACGATTTGATCTGAGCCTTTTTTGCAACCGACGAAGGTGCCGCAGTCTTGGATCGCGCCGCAAAAAGCGAGCGGCTCACTTTCACAATTCGTAAGGTTATATTTTTGGTAAGCGAGCTGGTTCCAATATTCTTCTAAGTTCATTATTTTATGAACTATCACCGATTTTTGGCCGGCGGTAGATTTATGGCTTTGCGGTAGGCTTAAGGTCGGGCGGCGTCAGCCTGCGGGCCAACGAGCGGGAAACCGTCGGCGAAGCGGATGTCGGCTCCGGCGTGAAGGGCGTTGCGAATAATTTTGAGCGCCGAAGGATTATCGAGCTTTACACCGTAAGCCGCGAAGGGGGCATCATCCTCGGCCATCGTATTTTTCGCGGCGGACTGGCGTACGGTTTCTTCGCTGAGGTCATTGGTGAAACTTGTTAGGGCAACGACGCGCGTGCCGGCCTCGTCACGCGTGAGCCACGGACCACCCGAGTCGCCAAATTTTGGGATAGGTAAGGTGTGATCATATTCGTTTTGGGAATTCAAACGATTGACCGCGAGCAAGTCGGCGACGTCGCCGCGGCGGTGCTTGAGGTCAAAAGCCCGGCGTAAACGGAAGTAACCGTCCTCATCTACGCGTTCGTATTGCGTCGGGAGAAAGGTTTCAAATTCGGAAACATCCGCGACGAGGGTCTTGGTGCCGCAGCGTGGATCCTCACCTTCGGTTTCGTTAGCCGAATAACCGAACCCGCAGATAAGCGTTTTTGTTTTATTTTTTGAACTGCCGAGCGGTACGGGGCGCCATTTGGTTTGGGGTGCACCGTCGAAGATCAGAAACGCGATGTCCGCGCCGAAATTTACGCGGATATCCCCGCCGCCGTGGCGGATGACCTTCGCTAATTTTAAAGGGTGATCGGGGTGGGACACGACGTTCGTAAGCTTCATGAACGGCAAACCGTTGTCTTCGGCTTGTAAGTTGTTAAGGCAGTGCGAAGCGGTAAGGACTGTGAAGGGATTGGTGCCGACGACGACGGCCGAGCAAGTAGAGTCATAAACCCAGTATTCACCGGCGCGCTTGTTCCACGCGATCGTATTTGTTTGAAGTTTAACGACCGAAGTTTCATGGCCGGAGCGGAAGCTGCCGGCGGTCAAAGCGAGCGCGGGCTGGACTATGCAAAAGCTTAAAATCCAGAAAATTCCCGCGCCGTACAAAGTCAATTCCCCCCTGCCTTCGTGCTTAGGTATCTACCTAAACACGGAGCCCGTGGCGAGCGACATTAATTTATGGGAGTGATTAGCGAGCCGAATAATTGCCGCCCGCCGTGGCGGCACAGGCGGCTTTTGCGCTCTCGAGCGTGTATTGCGGGGGATAGTAGCTGACGTATGTTAAATTAGTTTGGCCCGCACCGACGATGCAGACGCCTAAGCTAGCGGCCGCGTCGCAATTTTGCGTAGAAAAGACCCCGCCCGAAGATTCGCAACTCGATTTGAGAATGTTGAGGTAGCCGGGTTCATTGTACTCGGATCCGACCGCCTCCATGCAGATATTGATCGTCGAGACGCCTTTTCGATCGCAAGTGCCGTACGGCTTTCGGGCTAACGACGTAGCCGCGTTGGCCCCGCCGCTCGCTTTGTTCGTGTCGAACTCTCCGCAGGCACTCAGCAAGAGCGCGAGGGCCGTCGTCGTAAGAAATAAAATTCCGTATTTATACACGCTGATCCTCGCCTTAATCCATGCAGGTGAAATGAGCTTTGACCAAACTGCCGACGGCCGGTGCACTTTGCAAAACAACTTTGTTCGGGGCTAGAAAAGTCGAAGGGACCAAAACTAGGGCGCCGCCCAAGCCTTGCTCGTAGATCTTTGCCGTCCCGCCTAAGATGTTATTGCAGGGTAGGGTATAAGTTTTTGATTCATTAACGATGTTTACCGCCAAAGATTCGAGCTGCTGTTGATAGGTTTTATTTAGCGCACAAATGTCGCCGATGATTCCGTTGGTCAGGCGAGAAAGCTCCATGTAAACGTCGCCCATGTAAAGTCCGCCCGCGCCCATGCAGGCTTGCGAACCCGTCACGATGGAGTGAAAGGTGATGGTTTTCGAGCCGCTGCTGTAAGTATCGAGCGCGCGAATGTCTCTGATGAAATTGCTAGGGTCGTCGATCGCTTCGAAGGTAGGCGAAGCGCGACCGGTACTGCTCTCATCTTCATCAGATAAAACGATGACCGAAAGCGGGGTGTCGGCCCTTAAGAAGCCGCGGCTTGTGGCAGGATCGAATTCTCTGGCCGCCATCATTCTTGCCGCCGCGATTCCACGTTCGTCGCCGCTGCCGTTGATGCCTAGGGAAACCGTCGCCTGAAAAGCGGAGTTCGCCTGGGCCGTATTCACCGAGCTATCTAAATAATAGGTATTTGCGGCCACGCCCGCGAAAGCGGCCAATGCACCTTGCCGGCCGGGGCCCTCCGCAGATACGTCGGTCGAAGTGATGCCGATGTGCCAATCTAAAGTCCCGCCGCTGTAGGTATTGATCGTCGAGGTGAAGGACGGAAATCCGTTCTGCAGCAACGCTTGCTCTTCGGCCATCGAACCTGAGGTATCGATCACGAACAAAATATCGGCCGTGCGTTTAACGAAAAAGTAGGAGTTCTTTATGACGCCGCCGGGGGGTGGCGGTGCCTCTATCGAAGCGCCTTCGATTTCGTTCTTAACGCCGCCGTTTTCAAACGCGACTTCGGAACAGCCCGCGCTGAGCAACGTAAAGAGTGCCAATCCTGTAGTCGCCCAAATGTGTGATCTTCGGTCAATCATCTTGATAACCTCGCACCGGTCTAAATCAGCAGTATTTATGCCCGCGTTTTGTCACGAAATGAGAACACGCCAAACTCGCGCAGGTGCCCGAACACAGAATAGATTTCGCCGAATTCTCATCGCGGGAATGTTCTGCAATCAGTCATGATTTTTGAGACCCGATTTTCGTCGACAAAATCGGCGGATTTCCTGCGTTTTATAATTATGTTTAAAGCGGGCGTGTGCGCGTACACCGTTAAACCTGAGTGTGTATCCCCGTTGACCGCTTGCTAAAATTTAGCGAAGGTCGTGCGATGGATGAAATTTCACTTTTCCCTATCCCCGGAAGCGTATCGCTGCCGTTTAGCACGGTTCCTTTACATGTGTTTGAGCCACGCTATCGCAAAATGATTCACGATTCCGTGGCGGCAAAGCGTAGGGTCGGGGTAGCGCACACCCAAAGGGTGATTGCCGAGCATAAAAGTCCCGCCGGCGCTTCCCACGAAGAAATCCTAAGCTCGAATCATTCTACCTACCTGGCGCATCCCATATTCTCGGCCGGATTTCCCGAAATCGTCGAAGTTTTTCCCGATGGTCGTTTGGCCGTGCAAATCGAAATGGATCGCCGTTTTGAGATCGTTGAGGAGCAGCAGGCGGTCCCCTACAAGATTGTCCTCTGTCGTCCGTTCGAAGACGCGCCGGAAATCGCTTCGGAAACTTTGCGCCGGCAGCTCGACCGCACGCTGCTCGAACTGGTTGATGGAAGGTCCAACGAAGTGAAGCGGTATTTGAGCAGTGAAGGCTGGAAGAATCAGTCGCTCGTCGAGTATAGCTTCAAAATATTTTCGCTCGTGCAGTTTGAGCCCGACACGCTCCAAAAGATTCTAGAATTGAAGTCGCCGGCCGCGCGTATCAGCTTTCTGCTTACGGCTTTCACCAAAGGCAACAGCGGCAACGCTTGATGGATGTCTTTTATTCCGATCACTACACTTTGCCGCTGCCGCCGACGAACCGGTTTCCGATGGCGAAGTACCGGATGCTCCGCGATTACTTAATCGATCAAAGCGTGATCGATGCCGGTCAACTCAAAGCGAGCCCCCTTGCCTCACCGGAACAATTGCGACTAGCGCATACGGGTGACTACATCGAAGCGATGCGTGATGGAACCGTCGCTACCGAAATCATTAAACGTATCGGCTTCCCTTGGAGCCCTGAACTTTACGTTCGTAGTTGCGCCACCGTCGGCGGCGCGATCGCGGCGGCCAAGTCGGCGTTGCGCGACGGAATCGCGGGTAACTTGGCGGGCGGTACGCATCACTCGCACGCCGATCGTGGTGAAGGTTACTGCGTGTTCAACGATATCGCCGTGGCCGCCCGTTATTTAGTCAAACATCGCCTAGCGGCGCGCATCGCGGTCATCGATCTGGATGTGCACCAGGGTAACGGCAATTCGAGTATCCTGCACGACGATCCCAATATGTTTATCTTCAGCATGCACGGGGAGAAAAATTATCCGTTCGTTAAAGTGCCGTCCCACCTCGATATCGCACTAACCGAGGGTGCGGACGACGATTTATTCCTGAGCGAACTCGAGCGGGGAATGAAGGCCGTCGGAGATTTTAATCCGGATTACATCTTCTACCAAATGGGCGTTGATCCGCTGAAAGAAGATACCCTCGGCAAGATGAACCTGACCTTCGACGGACTCATTCGGCGTGACGAGTGCGTCTTAAGCTTCGCGCACGAACGCAATGTTCCGCTTTCGCTGGCGCTCGGCGGTGGTTACGCCAAACCGATCGAGTTGAGCGTAGAGGCTTACGCGAATACCTACCGGGCCGTGAACAGAATCTACTCTTAGCCGATAGGGGTAACTAGCCTGGACTCTGGCCCATGGCCCCTCGACCCCGGACTCTTTTTGCGTGGACTGATCTCTTACGTGTTTCGATAATGGGTGAGCGCCATAAACCATCACCCGGAGATCATATGAATACATTCGTTAGCCGACCTTTAGGTTACGCAGGAGCTTTCATTGCCGCAGCGATTATGGCGCTGACCACGGGCTGCGCTTCCGGTGGGTATAAATTAACCCGGCGCTATTCGCAGTTTGTGAACAAGCAGATGATCATCATCCGTATCGTTTTGTATCTTCTGGCCGGGGTTGTGTTTGCGGTCACCATGATGATCGATCTCGTGATTTTTAATACGATTGATTTTTGGGAAGGCCGCGTATCGGCCGGTGAGTATAACTTCAATAAAGGCGAACAAACCTTTCACGTACGCCACGAAGTTCTGCCCGGTTCTTCGCTAAAACGCTCGACCACGCAGATCTACGGGATGAAGAAAGAGTTGCTACAAACCGTCGTGCTTCAAGAGACGGTTTCCGGAGAGGTTGAGCTGCTCGTCGACGGCCGGCTTCGCACCAAAGTTCGTGACCTCGCCGGCTTGCCGATGATGGCGATGTACGATTCAAACGGAACGCTTCAATCCGACAAAACTATTCTGGTTGAGACGTCGGTGCCGGCGATCAATCTGGCCGCGAAAGCTCGCTAGCGGCAGCGGTTTCTGTTGCCGTGCGCGCAGGAGACTTTTTTGTAATACTCCGATTGTTCAAGCGTTAACGTAAATTCTGACTGCCGCAGCAAAGTCTCACAGGCGGCGGCGGTCCCGCCTACGCAATCCGTATGAAGCTGCGTCGGGTTTAGTGCGGCAACTTGGCGCGCCGGAAGGCTGGTCTGCGCCGGACCTTCGGTAGCCCAAGAATCTGAAGTAACGTTCGGGAAATATTCATAAACAGGGATGCCGATGCCGATCGCCAGCAATAAAGCCCCGCCCGCGAACTGCAGCCACAATTTACTTTTCATGCGGCCGACCAGGTGACTTTCGAACGCATCGGCGACGAAGAGCTGGTGGCTCACGCTACTGCCTAGGCGCCCGAAAACCGCGAACGATTCTTCAGCGTCGGTCTTACCGTTCATGCGCGCGATCCTCGCGGCCATCGCGTAGCCGGTCTTAGCTTCTTCGGCCGAGACGGTACCGTCGCGGTTGGTGTCGAGCGCGGCGGTCGCTTCTTTGATATTGCGGTTCGTGCCGCAAAAAACTTTTTTGGTAAATGCGGTCAGACCGCCGCTCGTGATACTCGCGGCACTTTGCTCTACCGTGCGAAAGTCGCCGCTGACGTAGACCGGAGAGCCGACGCGCAGTTCACTCTCTTTGACGCGAAATTTGCTCGCGAAAAGACCCCAAAGCGTTGTGGAGGGCGGAAAAGAGTCGACGGGTCCGTCGATGACCGAAGCGAGGATTCGCTCTTTATCTTTTGCGTCGATCGAATTCCAAGAGCGGATCCGTGTTTCACCGATATTGATCTCGCCCTGAAGTGGATCGATTACCGCGACGCCCGTTGAATCGACGACGTAGAAAGGTTCCTTGTGCGAGAAGGTCGAGACGGTGCGCCACTCGGTACGCCGGTTTTTGCCGCTGCCCGTGGAGTATTCTCGTTGTAATTCAAAACAGTAATAGACCGCTTCGCCGTTCTCGTAGGATTGAACCGTGCCGCCCGCGGGCCACGCGAAGCCTTCGAATTCAACGTAACCTTGCGCGGCCGTATCGATCTTAGAGCGGGGAGTATCGACGACCTGGCGTAGCTTCCTGTGGCGCTTAAGCGCGCTGTGGAAAAGGCCGCCCCCGATCAAGAGACAAGCCGCGATAAACTTTATATCGTTGCCGCCGGAAGCCACTGTTTAGGCGCCTTGACCGAACTTCGGTAAATTCATCTTGAGGCTGGGCGTCGCACGTTCCGCTTCGGAAACCGCGAACATCGTTTGACGTTGGTAGTTCAGCATGCGCGCCGCGAACACGTCGGGGAATTGATCGAGTCTGGTGTTAAAGTTAGCCACCGCTTCGTTGTAAGTCTCGCGGCGATCGGCGATTGTGTTCTCAAGTTGCGAAACGCGTGTTTGTAACTGCACGAAATTCCCGTTCGCTTTTAATTCCGGGTAAGCTTCGCCGATGGCGGCCACGCCTTGCAGAGCGATGCTCATCGCTCCGGAGGCTTGGATTTTCTCGTCGACCGTGCGGGCGCTGCCGTAGTTGGCGCGGGCGTTGACCAGGCTTTTTAAGAGTTGTGATTCGTAGCCCGCGTACTGCTCGATGACCTGAATCAACTGCGGGATTTCGTCAAAGCGCTGCTTTAAAATGACGTCGATGTTCGACCACGCGCGCTCGAGTTGATTGCGAAGACTTACTAAGCCGTTGTAGATGTTGATGGCCATGACGACTAAGCCGAAAAGTACGATGCCGACGAACAAAAGGATGAATAAATTCATGAGATGCCTCCGATGAATTTTTCGGCATCCCGCTACTTTAAATGAACTTTATTAGAGAAAAATTAGAACTTTGGCCCTGCGCCGGGTGATGACTCATTCTTAGAATTTGGGGAGGGCTTGCGGCCTACCACCATCCCGATCGCACCGCCCGCCACCGCGAGGACCGCGAGAATCCCGAGGCTGCGGCCTAAGCCGTCGGCCATGATGTCGGTGTTGATTAGGCCGGCTAAGCGTAAACAGATAACCAGAGCGGCCGCGACAATTCCCAAGATAAGAAACATTTTAGCGATCATGTGAATCAGTTTGGCGCAACTTGCGGCATTTGCAAAGGCTACTTCGCCTTCAACTCGATTTTCAAATTGCTCGTGCCGACGGTGACCGGTTTAGCCTCAGCTCCCTCGGGGCCGGATTTATCCATCGCGTCGCCGGTGGGTGAGTACCGGGCGCTGATGTTGAACGGGCCGTCGAACGGCGTGCCGGGGGCCATCGCGTTTTTTGCGCCGATCGCAAACTTGTAAGGGAACTTGGGCTCGGGAATGCGCAACACCGCCGCCGGCATGGCCACGCCGGGGTTTTTCGCGATGACGAACAACACCCCGCCGGGTTTTAGGGCAACGCCTTTCGCGAGCGTAACCTCACCCGAAATTTCGGAAGGGGTGGCATGAACTTGGGCAACGAAGAGTAGGGCGAACAATGTTTTTAAAATCATGAACGAAGGATAGCGGCTTTTTTCGATTTCTCAACGATAAATCGTTAAAAGAACAGCGTCATGCCCGCGGAGAATTCACGCAGTAAGTAATAGTTATGAAATACGCCGATGAGTAAAGTCGGCGTGATCGCGTATTGAACACCCGCGAAGGTTTCGTGTTTGTCGACGTCACCGATTAAAACTTTGTTCTGGAAATCATAGGCCGCACGCGGTGACCGCTCTCTGCGCCCGGCGAGCGAAAGAATCCAGCGTTTAAGCAATAGACTG